>JADZFP010000625.1 GCA_020849825.1 Saprospiraceae bacterium | reverse complement strand
ATTGTTCATGTTGGAGGTAAAATCTGCGCGCGCTTGTCCACAACCAGCCGCCTGGCCGGTTTTTTGAAAGATGACCATTACTACGTACTAAACGATCTGCACACCGATACTTTCGTGTATTCATTTATCACGAACCAGGGAGAAGAGGTTTTCAAAGCACATATGTACAATTGGTTCAAAACCTTGCAAATGCCCCGCGATCAGGGGGAACATATCGCCGTAGGTATTGAAAACGAACTGGAATGCTACGATGGAGACGAGTTTTTCTGGGCCAGCGGCGTCGACCTTTGGCTGGCCAATTTCAACGCCCGGCAACGGAGAAATTCTACCAACCCGACCCGTCGTCAGTTGCCCACCCCTCGCACAGAAAGTAATCCGCCTCATATGAGAGTAGAACCTCAGGAGGGCCACTGAAAAACTCACCCCACTGCCACCACGCCCGCCCAGTCTTCCACTTTGCCCCGCATCATCCGCAGCTTCGCCTCGCGCAACGCCCTGGCCGGCGTTGCGCCGGCGCGAAGCGCCTGGTAAAAATGTTCCATCAGCGCGGCGTTGGCGCCGTTGTCGACGGGCCAGAGGGTAGCCACGACCTGCATGGCGCCGGCTTCCAGAAAAGCCCTCGACAGGGAAAACGCACCCTCCCCGGCATCGGCATTGCCGAGCGCGGTTTCGCAGGCCGACAAGACCACGAGCCGGGCGCCGAGCCGGCAATCCGACAACTCATAGCCGTAGAGGGTGTCGCGGGCGCCGAACAGCACATAATGCCCGCCCCGGTCGCTCAGGTCGCTCCGGGCATGCAGGGAAAAATGGATCAGGTCGAAATCCTTCAATCCGGGCTGATGGAGAAAATTGTTTTCGGTGCAGTCGTCGTTGAGCGCCAGTTCGGTGTGCGGCTGGCCGAAACAGCGCCGGATTTGCTCGACTTCGTCGGCGGAGTAGGGCAGATCGGAACGCCCGTCGGTATGCGCAAAAACCAATGCGCGCGGTTGCGCCGGCAACCCGGCGCTGTTTTGGTGTTGCGCCCATATTTTCCAGGAAGGCGTATAACTGACTTCAAACCTTGTCAGCAAATAAGGCGCGGGCGCCCCGGGGCGGGGCAATTCTGTCAGAAATGCTTCGAACGGTATCTGGTGCAGGCTCCTGTCGGGCACGAGCACCAGCTCGGTTTTGCCCGACAATTGCCGATCGAAACCGGCGAGTAACTTTTGGTACAATTCCCGGGCATTGGATGCAAACTGTTTTTGCTCCTCCGGCGTATTGGATTCCCTGGCCGCCAGATACGAACGGAAAGCCGTTGCCTGCAACAGAACGGGCGGCGCCGGCGTTTGGGCCAAAACAACCGTATCGCGGGTAATCAGGATACTGTAAAGTTGTTTTTCGTTCACACTATACTCTACAATTGCCTGCTGAGGGCTCAGTTTTGCCTGAACGACATCGAGCGGCGGCAGGGTTTGCAGCACTTTGTCCCGGTAATACTGCTCCGAATCGTTGCGGTAACGACTCAGTATGGCCTCATACTGCTCGGCCGCTGCCGTCAGGCGTTGAGCAATGCGTCCGTCGGAAACGCCTCGTCCGGTTTTCAGCAAACCTTTTATTTCCTTTTTTAGTCCGCCTATACTGTCCCGTTCCCTTGCGCCAAGGTCGCGGAATAAAATATAGGATTTCATACGCTCGCAAAACCGGAATGCCAGATCAAGCGGGCGAGCAGCGCCGGGGTCCGCCCGGTGACATTGCCATGATACCTCCAATGCTTCGGCGTAGGTATCGTCACCCACGTCGAACTGAAAAGTCAACAGCGCGCCCTCATTCATTGCCCGTACACCCGGCAGCAACAGCGAATCCGTCAGGGCAAAAACTTCCAGTGCACGCCAGAGGTCGTCGGTATGGCCCTGGTAACGATACCGGGCCGCGAGCCCTTTCCCCAGGAAATCGAGCCACACGGAAGGGTTGTCGACATGCCGGTAAACTTCCGGCGAACAAAGCGCTTCCAGTGCCGGCATTTGTTCAACATTGGGCGTGCCAAACTGAAAACTGTACCGCACGTAATGAAGGGCTGAATCTACCAGTTGAGGCGCTTTCTCTGTCGCTGCGAGCTGCAAATACGCACTGGCCAGCACATAACTGGCCTCTTCAAGCAAAAACGGGTTGGTCAGCGAATCAGCCCCGGCAACGAACGTACGGTAAATATCGACCGCCTTTCGGTACTGCCCGCTCCTGTAATACCAATAGCCGCGAAGGCGATCAGGGTGGGCATAACGATCTGCACTTTGTTGTTTAAGCAGTTGTTGCAGAGCCGCCATCCGGCGATCAAAACCCGTCCGGTTCAGCGTATCCGGCCGGATCAGATTGACGATCCAGTCGCGATAAAATTCCTGACACCGTAAATCACTCATCCCGTTCGTCATGCTCACCGCCTGTTGAAAATAAGCGTCGGCATCCGCCCTCCGGCCTTGTTTTTTCAGCAAATTACCAAGCAGGCAAAGTGATCGCGCGTAGAACAGCGTATCCTTCCAGGGTGCTTCATCGGCCAGCAGGAGGCAAACTTCCGCGTATGCCTGTCCGATTTCGTGATCGCGGTCGCTCAGGCGTACCAGACCCGCGGCCAGTTCGTTTTCACGCCTGATTTTTTGCAATCCGGGCGTACTCAAATACACTTCACGAGCCGCCAGGATGTAGGTATTGGCCGAGTCGGATTTCCGGGTGAAGTCAAAATGCAGCAACCCGATGGTATTCATCGTTTCTGCCACGCAACGGTGCCGGTCGCCGTATGCGGCCTGGTACGTTTTTAAGGCCAGCGTCAGGTAATGAAGCGCCTCCTGCGGCCTAAAATTCCGATAGGCCAGCCGCCCCTTGCAATACCAGTAGTCTCCCTGTTGCCAAAGGGGTAATTGTTCAATCGGGGGTGCATCCCGTTCTAAGCGGTCAAGCCAGTACTGTGCCTGTGTATCGCGGTAAAGCCTGGTGTTCAGGTCTGCCAATCGCAGCCAGGCATAGCGCCATTCTTCGGGGGAAGAAAGCGTGTCTGACTGTTGTTGAAAAAGGCTCGCCGCGGCTGGAAAATGCTGAATATAAGCCAGCGAGTCGGCTTTCCGGAACGATCCGCCAGCTGTCTTTTGATAAAATGAATGGCAAATTTCGGGACTGAAGGCTCCCCGGGAACCTTGCGGCGACGACGGCGCCCCGCATCCCGATAAGAAGAGGAGGAGCAGTATAAAAACCGGATAACAAAAGATCTGCCGTTCCCCGATCATATTTTTGACGTGAAGGTACGCGTAGTTCAGTAGCGCCGACCTGTAGCGCCGCCCTGTAGCGCCGACCTCCAGGTCGGCGAAGTTGAGAGCAGCAACAACCCGCGATTTTCCTGAATGCGGAAAACAAGAGACGGATTGATTCGCCGATACGAGCTTTGGCTGATAATCGCGGTACGCTT
>JADZFP010000624.1 GCA_020849825.1 Saprospiraceae bacterium | reverse complement strand
ACGCTTGGTCCGACGGCGGGGGAATCAGCCAAATGGCGACTTTCTCCAACATCACCGCGACCACCACTTACTCCGTCACCGTCACCGATGCCAACAACTGCTCCGGCTCCGACACGCACACCGTCACAGTAAATACCTGTGCCAATTCGATCACCGGTAAAGCGAGCTGGGAAGCCGACGACGTGACTGGCATCAATGAAGTCGTGGTGACGCTCTCCGGCGACGATACGGGTACATATACAACCGGACCGGCCGGTACGTATGAACTGAACCCGACAATGGGCAACAACTTTACCGTCACGCCCAAAAAGAATAAACCCATGCCCGGAGCGATCAACGGCGTAACTACGGCGGATGCTTCCCGTATTCAACAGCATATTACGGGCGCCTTCCCTTTCAATGACCCGTACAAAATGATCGCGGCCGACGTCAACAAGAGCAACTCGATCACCAGTTTCGATGCCAGCCAGGTTATTCAGGCCGTGCTGGGCAACCCCGTGTCACAAGCGCTTTTTGTCAATAATACCTGGCGTTTTGTACCCTCGGCCTATGTTTTCCCCAATCCATCCAGTCCCTGGGGATTCCCGGAAACTATTTCAGTTACCGGCAGTGGCAGCAATAAAGATTTTATCGGTTGTAAAATTGGCGACGTCAACAACACCGCCAACCCGCTCAATTTTGCCTCCAACCCGCCCGAATTGATCGTGCTGACGGACGAGCGGTCGTGGACACAGGGCGAAGAACTGACGGCCACTTTCCGGTCTTCCGGGTTCAACAGCCTGCTCGGTTGCCAGTTTGCGCTGACATTCGACCCGGCTGAACTCGAACTGGTGGAAATTGAAATGATCGACGGCAGCCCGTTCCAGTCTGGCAACTTCGGCACTTTCAATCTGGCAGCAGGAGAAATACGCGTCGCTTTGCCATTGGTGCAAACATTGACCCTGCCGGAGGACGCGCCGCTGTTCCGCCTGCGTTTTAAAGCCTTGCAAGACCGCAACACTCCGGGCGGTTATTTGCAACTCGACAACACCGTGCTGGCGGGCGAGGCTTATGCCGGCGATTACGCTACCGGCCCTGTCAGCCTTGTTTTTGAAAACGCAACTACCTCGAATACGGAACCCGGTCCGGATCGACTGGAGTTGTTCCAAAACCGTCCGAATCCGTTCCAAAGCCTGGTCGCCATCGGATTCAGGTTGCCGGCCGCTTGCGAAGCGCGTTTGCGCATTATCGACTCCGACGGACGGCTGGTCACGGAGCACAAAGCATGGTACAACCAGGGTTACAACGAACAGGTATTCAACCTCGACGCCTATCCGGGCCAGGGTGTGATGTTTTACGAGTTAAACACGCCCTTTGGCACCCTCACGAAAAAGATGATCCTCATGAGAAACTGATTTATCAGTTTGATTTTTAATGGAAAAACAAAGGCCCCCGTAGCAAGTACAGGGGCCTTTTCTTCTAAATCAAGACTAAAAACCCGGCTCTTCCGCGCTATTTCAAGCCACGATAATCTCCTGTGCCGGGCCTGAAAATTCGGGGCGTTTGGGCAGTGTTACCTGAAGGATGCCCTCGGCATAGCGGGCGCGGATCATATCGGCTTCGATCTTGCTGTTGAGTTGAAACCTGCGTTCGAAGGGCGCAATGCGGAACTCGCTGCGCAGACGCTGCTGGCTGTTGCCGGGTTCGTTGCGGTCGCAGGAGATCACGAGTACGTCGTCGGTGATGCGCAGTTGAAAATCTTCTTTTTGACGGCCGGGAGCGACCAGGAATATTTCAAAACTGTCGTCGGTTTCTTCTACGTTGGCGGGCGGCGCCGATTGGCGGCCCGGGTGCTGGCTGGCTTGTGGGCCCCAGCCATGGCGATGGGCATGGGCGGCGCGTCTGGCGTCGGCCCAGTGGGCATTGTGATTGCACATATTTGGAGAATGATAAATGATGAACGATGTATTTCAGATCACGTCGATCGTACGGGCGCCGGCAAGGGGTTCGGCCGAATGGCGCGGCATGCGTGGATCGAGCGGATCGGCGGCGGGGTAGTCGCCGGCAGGAATCCCCATCTGGTAGGCATGATACGCGCGACGCCATTCGGGGTGGCCGTATCGGCGGTAGCGGAACATGCGGGATGCGGCAAACAAGAGCCCGGCGATCAGCAGGCCGGCGGCGGCAAAAAACAGGAGTTTCAGGAACACGATCGCCACAGCGGCGGCGAACAACAAACCGAAAACGAATTTCAACGGTCTCATAATTTCAAGAATTGATGCTAAGCAAATTTTGGATAGTGAACGGAGCGGCTTTTTTTCAACCGCATTTATATCCAAAGACGAAACACCGCATCGATTACTTTAAGCAGGGCCGTATTTTTTTTATTTTTCTCCGGCATCTCTTCTGCGGCAACGGTCGCGCCAGGCAGTTTTGAATTGTTCGCGTTCTTCATCGCTCATGTGCCGCCATTTTGCGCGCAAATGCTGCGAGGGACCGCCCCGGTAATGCCGCCGGCCACGCCAGCCGCCGAACAGAATACGCGACAGGGCAAGCAAACCCAGGGCCTGCCAGTACCCCAGATGACCGGCGCCGGCAACCTGTGGAAGAATGGCGTTCCAGAGCCATTGCACCACCAGGCCCATGGCCAAAAACCCGCCCACAGCCAGTAAGGCATACAGCAGATAGATCGGGCGCCAGTGGCGGCGAAAACCGGATGAAGGTGATTCGTTGAACATGGTCAGTGTGATTTCAGGATAAAAATTCGCGGTAAAATTCGCCCAGCCGTTCGCGCAGGTGCTGCACGGCGTAGCGTTTGCGGGAAATAAGGGTTTTGATATTCTCGCCGGTGCGGTCGGCAATCGACTGGAAGGTCTCGTCTTCGAGTTCGTTCCAGACGAACACGTTGCGTTGCGCTTCGGGCAATTCGTCGAGCGCCGCCATCAGCTCTTCCCAGAACAATTCGCGGAGGTATTCGGTCTCCGGCGTTTGGTTGTCGGCGAGCAAAATATTGCGAAAATCCAGGGCGCCGTCTTCATCTTCATACACCAGGGCATCGAGTGAGTCGGGGGTGGTACGGCGGTAGCGGTCGGTCAGTTTGTTGCGGGCCACGCGAAACAACCAGGCGCCTACCTGTTCGATCGGTTCGACCCGGAGCACTCGGCTGAACTGGTACCACACCTCCTGCAACAAGTCCTCGGCATCCGCATCGTTGTCCACCCTGCCCCGGATGAATCGGAACAGGCGCTTGCCGTACTCGCGCACGGCGCCGGAGATTGTTTGTTCGGCCATGAGGACAGACATGGGTTCTTTTTGCCTGGAGCAGACGAACCACGAACGCTTTTACTTTAAAACCCTGAAATTAAATTTGATTAAAATTACGAGGTAATTATTGTCAAAGTACTGGAAAAAATAAGACAGGCGCTTACATTTGTCAGGAGAATGAAATGAAAGCATTGGAGTCTTCCCCGGCATTATAGCCCGCGGGAAGGCTTCGTTTTTCAGGGGTATAGGCCTGTTTTGGTATTAAATATCGACATTCTTCGCCGCGTCATACTACCTTTGTGTTGCCTCCCCCGACCAATTATCCCACGTATGTCAGTGATTGCTTCCTACCTCGAACATACTATACTGAAACCCGACTGCACCCTGAATGAGGTCCGGCGGGTATGCGAAGAAGCTTTGCAGCACGGTTTTGCAGCCGTCTGTATTCCTCCGTTTTTCGTGCGCGATGCGCGGCGTTTTTTGGGAGAAGAAAAAGCGCCCCGGCTGGCCACCGTTGTCGGCTTCCCGCTGGGTTACAACGCCATTGCCGCCAAAAGTGAAGAAATCCGCCGGGCAACCGACGATGGCGCCGACGATATCGATGCCGTGATCAATATCGCTGCACTCAAAAGCGGCAACTGGAACCACGTACGCCACGATATCGACGGCCTTTCCCGCGCCACGCACATGCGCGGCCGAACCCTGAAACTAATCCTCGAATGCGGCCTGCTCACGGCCGACGAGATCAGGCAGGTCGCCCAAATCGCCCGGGAGTTCAATGTCGCCTTCCTCAAAACCGGCACCGGCTTCAACGGTTTCCCGGCCACCGTCGATATGGTGCGGCAACTCCGCGAACTCACCTCGGCCGATATGCGCATCAAAGCCGCCGGAGGCATCCGAACCCGCGCACTGGCAGAAGCGCTGATCGCCGCCGGCGCCGACCGCATCGGCACCTCCGCCTCGCTGGCGATCATCGCCGAGCCCGGCTGAATGCCCCACAAACCTTCATCACCCTCTTCAACCCTTCTCAACTTTGAACCTGCGCCTGATATTCGTTTTTCTGTTTTTTATTTTGGCTGCCGCTCCGGGTTTTGCCCAGGAGGTTCAGCTCAATGAAGACCCCGAAGCCGCCCAATTGTTCCAGGCCTGGGTGCGCGCCAACCGCGCCAACCCGGCCGTGTCGGGCTGGCGTGTACAATTGATGTCGACCACCGACCGGTCGAACATCGAAGAAGCCAAATCCAGGTTTCGGCTCCTGTATCCCGATGTGCCGGCCGATTGGGTGCACGAACGCCCGTATTACAAGCTCCGGGTGGGCGCTTTCCGCAGCCGCGCGGAAGCCCTGGCATTTATCGCCGAACAACTGAAAGACAGCTATCCCGGCGCTTATCCCGCCCAAGACGAGCGCATTCATCCGCGCGATTTTTTAACCCAACAATGATCCGATTCAGGGCAATTGCCCTTTGCACATGAGCGCTTCCAATCCGACACCGGTTTCTTTCAGTCAGGTAGATCGCCAGACGATGTGGCTGTATATCGTGCTCGTCGCCACGGGCTGGCTGATGATTTTTGCGGTCAACTACGATACCGTCAAGGATGTCGGCGTGTTCAACCTGGGGCACAGTCCGGGCAAACAGATGTTTTTTATTCTGGCCTGCCTGGGGCTTTTGTTTTTTATCTTCATGATCGACTGGGCGTTTTGGCGCACTTTCGCTTTGGTCATTTATGTTGTTTCCCTGGTTATCCTGATCGGGCCGATTTTTGTGGGGCGGGAGATCAATGGCGCCAATGCCTGGTACCAGATCGGCGGGTTTACTTTTCAGCCTTCCGAGATCGCCAAATTCAGCGCCTGCCTGGCTATGGCGGGCTACCTGAGTTCGACCGGCGTTAATCTGCGCGAATGGCGCAGCCGATTGATCGCTTTTGCTATTTTTCTGGTACCGGTGCTGATCATTCTGCTGCAAAAGGACACAGGCTCCGCCCTGGTTTTTTTCTCCTTCGTCATGGTACTGTACCGGGAAGGATTGCCCGGGCGCTGGTACGCAGTCGGTCTGACGACGATTGCACTGGTATTGCTGGGGCTCTTGTATCAACCTTACAGCATTATTGCTTTCCTGATTCTGGTCGCCTGCGCCTGGCTGATCGAACGTTTTAAAGATGCCCGTTTCTGGTGGTGGGGGCTACTGGCTCTTGCCGTGCTGTGCAACTGGTGGTACGACGCGGCTTCCTGGGCGCTGGGGCAAATTGGCATGTCGGCGCAGGATTTTCCCAACTTGAAATGGGGCGTCGTCGTTCCGCCCCTGCTCCTGCTTGTTCCTGCTTTTATGCTCAACTACTGGCGTAAGAACAGCCTGATCCAGCAACGCCTGCAACTGGGCATGATCGTGCTGGCGCTTTCCGCCGGATTGGTGTATTCCGCCAATTTCGCCTACAATCTGCTGGCGCCACACCAACAACAACGCATTACCATCTGGCTGAAACCCTCGCAGGTGACCGATACACGCGGCTCCGCCTACAACCTGTTGCACTCCAAAATGGCCATCGGCTCCGGCGGCTTTTTGGGCAAGGGATTCCTCGACGGCAATATGACCCGTGGCAAATACGTGCCCGAACAAAGCACCGACTTTATCTTTTGCACCATTGGGGAAGAACAGGGCTTCATCGGCGTATTCGGCCTGATCTTTTTGTTTACCTGGCTGCTGTGGCGCATCACCGTGATCGCGGAGCGGCAGCGGTCGCATTTTTCCCGGATCTATGCCTACGGCGTAGCCGGTATTTTACTAGCGCACTTTCTGATCAATGTAGGCATGACGATGGGCTTGTTTCCCATTATCGGTATTCCGCTGCCTTTTGTTAGCGCCGGGGGCTCGTCCCTCATCGGCTTTACGCTGATGATCGGCGTGTTGTTGAAACTGGATAGTCAGCGAAACCTGGCCTGAGACATGCAATTTACCCTTCAGCATACCGACAAGTCCGGCGCCCGTGCCGGCCGTATCGAAACCGACCACGGGGCGATTGAAACCCCCATTTTTATGCCCGTGGGCACCGCCGCCACGGTCAAAGCCGTACACCAGCGCGAATTGCGCGACGATATCCGCGCGCAAATCATCCTGGGCAACACCTATCACCTGTACCTGCGCCCCGGCCTCGAAGTGCTGCAACAGGCCGGCGGTCTGCACCGTTTCAACGGCTGGAGCGGCCCCATCCTGACCGACAGCGGGGGCTTTCAGGTGTATTCGCTGGCCCACCGCCGCAAGATCAAGGAGGAAGGCGTCACCTTTCAGAGCCATATTGACGGCTCGCGCCACACCTTTACACCCGAAGGCGTGATGGACATTCAGCGGGTGATCGGGGCCGATATCATCATGGCCTT
>JADZFP010000623.1 GCA_020849825.1 Saprospiraceae bacterium | reverse complement strand
TGAACAGGTATATTTTTTTCATAAAAAATGAAAAGGTGTGGTAAAATCGGAAATCAATGTCAGGCGAAACAGGCAATTTCACCGGGGTCAGGGGAAAAATTTATGGCTGCTTGTACGATTTAGGCAAAACGGCTTTCCGGCCTGTATACTTTTGCCTCGTCCTTTCCAATTATCACAGCCATGTCAAAATCCATTCAACACTATATCCTCGGCCACTGGACGCCCGGCGAGGGCGAAGGGTTGCCCCAATTCAACGCCTACACCGGCGAACTGATCGGTATGACGGCCTCCGACGGGATCGACTATGCCGCCGTGCTCGACTATGCCCGCAAAGCCGGAAACCCCGCGCTGCGCCGGCTTACGTTTCACGAACGCGGCCGGATGCTCAAAGCCCTCGCTTTGTATCTGCTCGATCGCAAAGACCGCTATTACGGCCTCAGCCACCTCACCGGCGCCACCCGGGCCGACAGCTGGGTCGATATCGAGGGCGGCATTGGCAACCTGTTCGCGTACAGCAGCTTGCGGCGCCGCTTTCCCAATGAAACCTATTACGTGGAAGGGGAAACCGTGCGGCTTTCCAAAGAAAATACCTTCATAGGCCACCATATCCTGACGCCCAAACGCGGAGTGGCCGTGCACATCAATGCCTTCAATTTCCCTATTTGGGGTATGTTGGAAAAAATTTCCGTCAACCTTCTTGCCGGCATGCCGGCCGTGGTCAAGGCCAGTGAGCAGACTTCGTTTCTGACCGAAGCCATGGTGCACGACATCGTCGCTTCCGGCATTCTGCCCGAGGGCGCCCTGCAACTGATTTGCGGAACCGGTCGCGGCCTCCTCGATCACGTGCAAAACCAGGACGTGGTCACCTTCACCGGCTCGGCCGAAACCGGTAAAAAACTGCGCGCACACCCGGCCCTGATCGAACATTCGGTGCCCTTCACTATGGAAGCCGACTCGCTCAATGCCGCCGTTTTGGGCGAAGACGCCGTGCCCGGCACGCCCGAATTTGACTTGTTTATCAAGGAAGTACGCCGGGAAATGGTCACCAAGGCTGGTCAAAAGTGTACGGCCGTGCGACGCATTCTTGTGCCTGAAAACCTGCTCGACGAGGCGCAAAAAGCCTTGTCCAAAGAACTCGCCAAAACCCTCGTGGGCGATCCCTCGGTCGAAGGCGTGCGTATGGGCGCCCTCATCAACCGCCACCAGCTCGACCGCGTACGCGAAAAACTGCGCCTGCTGGCCGCCAAAACCCCCATTGTGCACGGCCATCCCGACGATTTTGAGGTGACGGGCGCCAGCCGCGAAAAAGGCGCTTTTTTGCCGCCGATCCTGCTGCGCAACGACAATCCGTTGCACAACACGATCAGTCACGAAACCGAGTGTTTCGGCCCGGTTTCGACCATCATGCCCTACAAAACCATCGAACAGGCCGTAGAAATTGCCGCACTGGGGCGCGGTTCGCTGGTTTCCACGATTTGCACCTACGACCGCGGCATTGCCCGCGAGTACGTGCTCGAAGCCGCTTCCTGGCACGGCCGGGTGCTCGTACTCAACCGCGATTCGGCCAAAGAAAGCACGGGCCACGGTTCACCCATGCCCCTGCTCGTACACGGCGGCCCCGGCCACGCCGGCGGCGGTGAAGAGATGGGCGGTATGCGCGGTGTGATGCACTACATGCAACGAACGGCCATTCAGGGCCATCCGACCGATGTTACGGCCGTGACCGGTCAGTACCAGTCGGGCGGCGCGCAGCACGAAACGCCGGTGCATCCGTTCAAAAAATACTTCGACGAACTGGAGGTAGGGGAGACCCTCGTGACGGCCAAACACACCGTGAGCATCGCCGATATTCACAACTTTGCCAACGTAAGCGGCGACAATTTTTACGCGCACATGGACGAAACCGCGCTCGAAGGCACGCCCTTTACCGGCCGGGTGGCGCATGGCTATTTTGTACTGTCGAAAGCCGCCGGATTGTTTGTAGATCCGAAAAAAGGCCCTGTTTTGCTCAATTACGGCCTCGACGAGTGTCGTTTTACAAAACCCGTTTATCCGGGTATGACCATCGGAGTGAAATTGACCGTGAAGGAAAAAATCGAACAGGAATACGACCCCGCGCGCGAAGGCATCGCCGCCATACCACGCGGCATTGTCAAATGGCTGGTCGATGTGTACGACGAAACCGGCGAAACTGTGGCCATTGCGACAATTCTGACGATGGTGCGCAAACGTTAACCAGAGCCCATTAACATTAGATTCGCCATGACTAAATATAGTCTGTTGCTGTTTTGCGCTTTTTGCTCCCTGGTCCTCCCGGCGCAAACGCCGGCGCCCCTTGTTTCGCGTATTGCCTTCGGTTCCTGCGGGCATGAGGATAAGCCGCAACCCATCCTCGACACTGCGCGTATGCATCGCCCCGACCTGTTTGTGTGGCTGGGCGACAACATTTACGGCGACACGCGCGACATGCGGGTGCTGCGCGAGAAATACGCCCGCCTGGGCGCCAAACCCGAATTTCAGCGCCTCCGCCAGTCGTGCCGAATGCTTGCTACCTGGGACGATCACGATTACGGCTGGAACGACGCCGGCAGGCATTATCCGTACAAACAAGCCTCCAAGGAGATTTTTCTCGAATTCTGGGGCGAACCCGCCGATTCGCCGCGGCGCAAGCACGAGGGCATTTACACCTCTTATCTGTTTGAAAGCGGCGGGCGGCGCGTGCAGATGATTCTGCTCGACAACCGCACGTATCGCGACGACCTGCGCACTTACCGCGGCGAATTGCACCGCGAAGGGCGCTTTTTTTACCCGCTCGACTACTATCCGCACGAAACGCCCGATTCCACCCTGCTCGGCGAAGAACAGTGGCGCTGGCTGGAAACCGAACTGCAAAAACCGGCCGACCTGCGCATCATCGGTTCCGGGACGCAGTTCGGCATCTCGTACAACGGCTACGAAGCCTGGGCCAATTTTCCGCACGAGCGGCAGCGCATGCTCGACCTGATCAAAAAAACGCGGGCCAACGGCGTGATTTTTATCACCGGCGACGTGCACTACGGCGAAATTTCGGTGCTGCACGAGCCGGGGCTTTACCCGATTTACGACGTCACGGCCAGCGGAATCACCTCCACCTGGTATTTTGCAACGCCCAACGACAACCGCATCGAAGGCCCGGTGATGGACAACCATTTCGGCCAGATTTCGATCGACTGGGCTCAGACCGATCCTTTGATTACGATGGAGATTTTTGATATCCGCGGCAACCAGCGCGTGGAGCATCAGGTGCGGTTGAGTGAGATTTCTTTTGGGAAATGAGCCCTTGCACTTCTATTATTTACAACCATGAATACACAAGAAGATCTTTTTCAAAACTGGTTTCGACGCCTTCAGGTGATTTATTTCGCTTTGCTGGCCGGTCAATTCATCGCGGCGGCTACTTTGCGCCTGGTCATTTCGCCGCTGAGCGAGCCGGCGGGGTCGCCGACTATCTTCATTGGCCTTATCGCCATACTTATTATTGCCGGACATGTCGTTTTTCGAAAAAAAACAGCCGGGCTGGTGTCTTTGGGAACTTTGAGCGACCGGATGAACGATTATTTCGTCGCTTTTCTCCTGCGCGCCGCCTTGTCGGAGGCCGCGGTGCTGATCGGGCTGGTTGCTTATCATTTTATCTGCGGCGATCGGGTGTTGTACGTAGCAACCATGGTGGGTCTGCTCAATTTTCTGGCCCTGCTGCCGCAACGCGCACAGGTGACCAATCAGGTAGGGTTATAACATCCCAAGCAGCCACTCCTTTTCCGCCACGGCGGCGGTTTCTTCCACTTCCCTGCGAAGGGCAGCCACGGCATTTTTGTCGTAGCGGTTGAGTTCGAGCATTTTTTGCGCAAAAAGCACCGTGTTCAGGTAATTGGTGCGGTGGTAACCCAGCATTTTTTTGCGCCGGATAAAAGCCCCGAATGCTTTGAGGTGTGATTCCAGCAAGTCGTATTCGCCGAGTTCGTAGTAGATTTTCAGTTGCAGGGTTTTGGCGGCGAGGTTGAGTGGCAGGTCTTTGTAATCGGTTTTTTGCAACAATTGGAGGGCGGCGCCGTGCGCGCGACGCTGATATTCGAGCCGGGCCAGGTTGAAACTGAACAGGCTTTCGCGGTGCGCTTCGGCCAGGTAGTCGCGATAGGATTGAATAAAATGCTCTGTCCAGTCCAGTTCCTGCAAAGCCATACCGCTCGTTGCGGCATTGAGATAGGTGTAACGAGACAACACGCCGTCGGACAAAAAATACTGGCGTTCGAGCCCCGTGCGGTAAAAATCGAACTGCTCGCGCAGGTAGGCGTGGCTGCCGGCATTGTACTGGCGAATACAAAAATTGATGGCCAGGATGAACAGATCGCGCCGCTCTTCGACGGAAAACAGCCGGTCGTGGTGAAAAAGCAGGGTTTTGAATTGCTGAAAATGGCGGTGTTCTTCCGGATGGGTGAGCGCGTGGTAGCAATGGTAGTACAGCGCTGCCGCCGGCGTATCGAGTGCGCCCGAACGCGCTGCAAATTCGAGGGTGGCGTCGAGCAAACCGAAATCGTAGCGCGTGTTGGCAACTGCCTGATGAGAGAGCATGTAACAGGCCTGCCAGAGTTTCTGGATCAGGAAGGTTTGATCGAGCTGCTTGGATAATTGCTGAAAATCAATGGCTTCCGTGTTTTGTTCGGCTACTGCAAAGCGGTTCTGATCGAGCGTGATGCGGTATTGTTCTTCAAAAAAATCGGGGTTGCGCAGGGGGAGTTTCTCTTGCGCGGCCGCGGCTTCCGAGAGGGCTGTCTGTGCCAGATCGGGCAGGCGGCGGGTTTGAAAAGCCCGGGCGGCACGGCGTTGAAAAGCCGGTGCGTCGGCAAGGAAATCCTGCACGGCGAGAAACTGGGTGGCCAGCTTGTACAACTGGCTCATGGCCAGACGGACGCGGTGGTCGTCGTAATCGCCGGAGCCGAATAGGCGCCGCCAGGCTTCGCTTTTGGCGGGCGCCGACCGGCCGGTTTTCAGCGATTTTTCAAGCAGGTCGAACAACGCGGGCACTTCGCTTCGCTGGTTGAAAAAAGGCGTGCGCAGGAATTTTTTAAAATGTCGCAGCTCGCCGGCGCTAAAAGTGCGCAGCAAACGAAAAAGTCGGGAGTTTTCCACGGGGTAAATTTTAAATTTATCGTAGACAAATGTTTTAAATTAAAACCCATAAAATCAAACAGTTGGGTTTATTTATTAATCAATTTTTTTGTTACAAACTTTCAATTTTGTTTTTGCCCGGCCGCCCGGCTCGACTGACTTTTGTATCGTGAATCGAATGTTTCTTTACGACTAAATCCTGTGAACATGAAGGAAGTCTATTCTTTGAGAAAACAACTTTTGGCCGCGCTCCTGCTGCTGGCCTGCATCTTGCCTGCTTACCTCGGCGCGCAAAACGCCACGGTGTCGGGTCGTATTTATACCGAACAAGGCTTCGGCATCGAAGAGTATTCAATTCAGATCGATGTTGTCGGACCTGATACGCCGCCGGGCGGCCCGTCTTTTTTTACGATGGACAACAATGGCGAGTATTCCATTGAATTGCCGATCGGTTTCAACTACCGCATCACGCCGGTCAAAGACGACAATCCGCTCAACGGGGTCACCACCTACGACCTCGTGCTGATGTCCAAACACTACCACGGCCTCGAACAACTCAATTCGCCTTACAAAATCATCGCCGCTGACATAGATCAATCCGGCTTCGTGAACGATACGGACTCTCTGGAAGCGCGCAAACTCATCCTGGGCATCTACAACGAGTTTCCGCAAAACACCTCCTGGCGCTTCGTGCGGGCCGATTACGTGTTTCCCAATCCGGCCGATCCTTTCACGCCTCCTTTTCCCGAATCGGCCGTGACTGGAGTGCTGACCGGCAATATCGAAGACGTCGATTTTATCGGGGTCAAGATCGGCGACGTGAACGGTTCTGCCATTACCGACGGTAGTCCGGGGGGGCCTACATCCAATCTCTCCATCGCTGCCACCGGCTTTGTACGTATCGACGACAACAATAACTGTGTCGCAGACCCCGACGAAGATCCGCTGACCAACTGGCGTGTGGTGGCTCAGGGATCGAACGGTACCTACGGCGCCACGACTTTCCACGGCGGCCAGTTCTATCTGTTCTTGCCACCGGGTACCTACGATGTGTACCTGACTGCACCCAACAACCTCTGGACGGTTTGCTCCGATACAATATTCGGGCTCGTGGCGCCGAATACCGGCGGACTGGACACTTTAAATTTCGCTGCCCAGCCTGCCTATGCTTGTCCTCGTATGACGGTCGATCTGTCGACAGCCTTCCTTCGCCGCTGTTTCTCCAGCTCGTATGCCGTCTATTATTGCAACCAGGGCACCGTAGTGGCCGAGGACGTGAGTATCGACGTCACTTTCGATTCTTTTCTCGACATTCAATCCGCTTCGATACCCTGGTCGTCGGTGAACGGCAATACCTACACGTTCAATGTAGGCGACGTGCAGCCGGGGTACTGCGACAGGATCGACGTGAGCCTGATCGTCAGCTGCGACGCGGATCTGGGGCAAACACACTGTTCGGTGGCGCATATTTACCCGGATTCCCTCTGCGGTCCCGCCGCTACGTCGTGGAACGGCGCCAATCTGGTCGTGAGCGGAGAGTGCCAGGGCGACGAGGTCGTTTTTACAATTACCAATACCGGCGAGGATATGACCGATCCGGTGGAATACATTGTCATCGAGGATATAATGATCCAGATGGTCGGCGGACCGATTCAGCTGAACCAGAATGAAAGCGAAACCATCACCGTGCCCGCCAACGGTTCTACCTGGCGCCTCGAAGTGCCTCAGGCGGTAGCCCATCCCTTCAATCAAATGGTCAGCGCCATGGTGGAAGCTTGCGGGGTAAATAATCAGGGCACGGTCAGTCTGGGTATTATTCCCCTGTTCCCGACAAACGACGCCGGCGTTTTTGAAGACGAAGACTGCATTGCCAACATCGGTTCTTTCGACCCCAACGACAAGCAGGGCTTCCCGCTTGGCATTGGCGCCGACCATTACATTCCGAAGGAGCAGGAAATCGAATACCTGATCCGCTTCCAGAATACGGGCACCGATACGGCATTTAATATCGTCATACTCGATACGCTCGATCAGTCGCTCGATCTGAGCAGCATTCGCCCGGGTGGCAGCAGCCATCCCTATACCTACCAGTTAATGGGCCAGGGCGTGCTGCATTTTTCGTTTGCCAATATCATGCTGCCCGACAGCAACGTGAACGAGGCGGCTTCCCACGGGTTTGTTCAATTTGCCATCCGCCCCAAAGCCGATCTGCCCGATGGCACGGTCATTCGCAACGATGCCGCTATTTTCTTCGACTTCAACCTTCCGGTTATCACCAATACAACGCGGCACACCCTTGGCAACCAATTCCTCAATGTTTCCAACGTGGTTTTTCAACCCAACCTCGAACTGGAAGTATTCCCCAATCCCACGGCAACGTCGGCTACTTTTCTGCTGAAATCGAGCCGCCCCGGCGCCGGAGTATTGTACCTCTACGACACACGCGGCGCGCTGGTGCGCCGGATGGATTTCGAACACAATCAGTTCGAACTGGATGTACGCGATTTGCAGTCGGGCCTGTATTTCTTCCGTCTCGATACCGCGACGGGAACGCCCCTGGCAGCAGGGCGCCTGGTAAGGCAGGATTGACAAACCGCGGATTCATTCCGGAGTAACGGCGTGAATTTTTGCCCTCCCTTTCTCCCGTACCGTTTTTAAAATCCCCCTGGCTTCCAGGTCGAGTTTGACGGTGACGGCGTACCAAAGGGGTTTGCCGTCGAGCAGCGAAGCGAGCTGCTCGGCGGCTTTTTCGTACAGGTCCATCGGGGAGAGCGGGCCGTATTGACTCAGGGTGTCGAGCAAGGCTTTTGCGGTGAGTTCATACCGACGCAACAAGATATTGACGCCTTTTTTGCCCTGGGGATGCAGGGTTAGAATTGTCGCTTCCTTGTTCATTTCGTTTTGCTGGTTTTTTTGTGAAAAATTGTGCTTCCACAAGGTAACGCAGGGGCGCTGCCGCGGATTTTCAGTTGTTTCCGGAAAACACCGGGCCGGCAATTTTTAACACTTCCCTGCGTTTTTCTCGCACTTTTTGTCTGTCTACGTGTTCATCAGGCTCCGAATCATTTTATCCATGCAAACAATTCCAGCTGCCATGCGCAAGTTCCTGCCCCTTTTGCCGCTTCTTTTACTTGCTTTTACTATTTCCCTGCGCGCCCAGTCGGGGGGCTGGAATGCAATAGTCGGCAACGACTTTGTCGGCGCCCGCCAGCAACTGGAAACCGAATTGCGACAGAACCCGCAGGATGAACAAACCCTGGCGGGTTTGCTTTTTTTGGCAGAAACCGTTCAGGATCACGACAATTACGAGCGCTATGCCAACCGACTGATGACCAAATCCTGGGCGCCGCATTACGTCTGGCTGTTCGGGCACATGTATACCGGCGACTACGAGACGGCTTTGAAGCAAACATTGCCCGAGAGCCTGCGCCTTCCTTTTATGGCGCAAAAAGCCGATACCTTGTTTCAGTACCGCAAGTTTGCGGAAAGTAAAGATATCAATCAGCGGTTGGTGCCCGACTGGCACTGGTCGATCGCAGGGCCCTTCACGAATGTGAGCGGCAGCGGTTTTGTGGAAAAAACAGCGATAGAAACGCGCCCGTTTGCCCTGGCAGATCAATTCATCAACGAACAAGGCACGGAATTCAGCTGGCTGAAAGTCGAAAACCGCCGTCCGGGCTCACAGATCAAATTTTACTATTTGCCTGATAGCGACGGCCTGGGCACTTATTATGCCAACACCTTTATCACGGTGCCTACGGCCCGAAAAGCCGAACTCCGCGTTACGCGCAACGAACCCATCAAGATCTGGATCGACGACCAGTTGCTGCTCGAGCGCCCGCGCAGGGCGGCCTCCGGCTTGTGGGACGAAGAAGTGGTAAGCCTCGATCTGCCGGCCGGAACGCACCGCGTGCTGGTCAAAATTGCCGAGTTCCCCGAAGAAGAAGGGGATTCCAGGGTGCAACTGGATTTTAACGATCGCTTCAACGAAGGCAGCAACGAGGACGAGGAGGATTACGGCAATCAGGTGGCGGACCGACTTGACGGAACCGGCTTCGTGCTCAGATTGACCGACCCGGGCACCGGGCAGCTGTTTGCCGACGTTGCTTCGAGTTTCGAGGCGTCTTACACACCGGCGGCGTCGCCCTGGAAAGCCGACTTCCGCGAACGGGAATACCTGGCTTTTTTCCGCCGGCAGGCGGAGGCCGCCCCGGAATCGCTGTGGAAACAATACCTGCTGGCCAAGGCATTTGTAAAAAGCGAGGCCATGGAAGAAGGGGAGGAGTACTTTTCCCGCTACTACGACCAGCATCCCGAATCGGATGCCGCACGGTTTCTTTTGGCCAAATTCTACGACGCCAACGACAAAAGCGAACGCGCCGAAGCCCTGCTGAGCGCCATGGACACGGTCAATGCCCCCACTTTTGCCGAGCACTACATCAGGCTGCTCAAAATCAATCAGGAACAGGAAGAAACGGAATACCTCGCGGCCCTGGAGCATATTCTGAGCTTTTCACCGACCAATCGCAAAATCCTCTTCCGCTACCTCAATTTTTTGAAGGACAAAGGCCGCAACGACCAGGTCAAAACCTACGTCCGCGCATTTCTCGACAAACACAACACGCCGGAATGGAAAGACTCCCTGGCCGAATACCTCGAAGACGATTCCTACAAACCCGAGTCGTACAAGCCCAAGACGGACAAGGAACTGGAAAAAGAGTATAAAAAGGCGCAAAAGCGTTTGAAAAAGACCTTTACGCTTCGGGATCATTACCTGCTGATCAGTTATGCCAAGCGCAAGGAAAAAACCGCCGACGTGCTGCGCTATTACGACGAAGCCATCGCGATCATGCCCTGGCGCACAGCCTTGGCATACCAAAAGGCTGTGTACCTTTTTGAAAAAGAACGCACCGAAGAAGCCCTGGCTTCCCTGCAGGAGCAATTGATTCAGGAGCCGTACGACGCATCAATCTGCGAAACCATCGGTGACATTTATATTGAAAAAAAGAACGACGCCGAAGCGCTCCGCTGGTACCGGCGCGCCGAAAAACTGGGCAACAGCGGCTATGATCTGGAAGGTAAAATTGAAAAACTCGACAACACCAAGCAGTTCACCGGCTATTTCAGCCCGATAAACCTTGCCGAAGTTGCCAAAGACCGCTCCTGGGAAAGCCGTTACCCCGATGAAGAGGCTGTGATCGCCCTTTACTCCCAACAAGTCACCTACCGGCCGGAAACCAAACAACTGGAAGCGGTGCGAAAAGCGGTCATCCACATCCGCAACGACGCCGGCGCCAAACGCTGGACCGAAGCCGACCTCCGCCTTATCGGCACCGTTACCAGTGTAAAAGTGCTGAAAAAAGACGGTTCGGTCAATTCTCCCGACCTGGGCTGGGGTGTGGCGGTATTCAAAAACCTGCAACCGGGCGACATCATTCTCGTAGAAGGCACCGGCGAACACGATATGCCCGACGAAATACCGGGTGAATTCCTGGATTTCAACATCCTGTCATGGCCCTCGCCGGTTGCCAAAGCCACGCTCGAACTGCTGATCCCCGAAGACCTTGAACTCTACACCGCCTGCAACCGCCTCGATTGCAACTATACCTCCCGCGATACCGGCGCGCTCAAACTGCTGCAGTGGACCTGGAACGACATCGCCAAACTCGAAGACGAAGAGGCGACCCCCGACAATATCGACGCCGCGGCCTGGATGATGCTCGGCTCGGTAACCGACTGGAGCAGGGTGGTGCAATGGTACGAGCGCAAAACCTACCAGCGCACCGAACCGAATTACGAAGTGCTTGAGCAAGGGCGGGCGCTCATCCAGCCCGGCATGAGCGAAGCGCAGATCGTGGAGACGCTGCATACCTTTATCACCCGCGACATCAATTATTCGTACGTCCCGTTCCTCAATACCAACTACGTACCCAAAAAGCCCGGCGCCACACTTTCCGCCAAAGTCGGCGACTGCAAAGACGTTGCCACCCTGATGATTACCCTTTTGCGGGAAAACGGCATTCCGGCGTGGTACACCCTGGTGAGCACGCACACGTTCAGCAGCCGGGAACCCCGCCCGACCCTCTACGTGTTCAACCATGCGATTGTTGCCTACCAGACCAAAGACGGGCAATTGCATTTTGCCGACCTGACGACCGATTATTTCCCTACCGGCATCCTGCCCGGCAGCGATGCCGATGCCTGGGCCCTGGTGATCCGCGAAGGCGAAACCCAATTGCGCCGTTTGCCCAACCATGCGCTCGACCCCGCCGTCACCCGCGTGGAACTGAGCGCCACGGCTCGCCTCGATGCCGATGGCAACCTCACGCTCGACGCCCGGAGCCGCCGCCACGGCACGGCCGCGGGCAACTGGCGGGAGGAATACCTGCGCGCCACCAATGAAGACCGCAAAAAATCGCTCTCCGAATACTTCGGCGGCGGCGTGCTCTCGCACCTCGACATCGAAAATTTTGAATTTGATAACCTCGACAGCCTGAATGCCCCGCTGGACATGCATTTCCGCCTCACGGCTTACAACCAGTTGGACAAGGTGTCGAACCTCTGGATCATGCCCCTGCCCCTGCCGTTGAGTACGCCAACTCAGAAGTCGATGTTTGCGGCAAAACGCTACAACGACCTCGACGCGGACGTTCTGTTTGAACTTTCCCCCGTCCGGGAAACCGTCGACTTCGTGCTGCCTGCCGGCTGGCAACTCGCGGAAATGCCAAAGGACAAGCAGTTTTCAAGCCCCTTTGGCGACTACTCGCTGCGTTTTGAAAAAATACCGGGCGGCCTGCGTATTCACCGCGAAGTGACGTTCAAACAGCGCTTTATCAATCATGCCGACTTCCTGGCGTTCAAACAGTTTTACCTGCAAATGCTCGACAGCGACGGGGCCTTGCTGGCGCTTCGCCAGTAGGGCGCTTGCCGTAGTTTTTCACAAGCCTGAGCGGGATATTACGTCAAGGCACGCAAAGAAGGTTGGTGGTTTCACACCTGGATTTTATTGCACGCAGAGGCACAGCGGCGCAGAGGGATGAGGGCTTCATTTATTGCACGCAGAGGCACAGAGGCGCAGAGTTGTCGCTTTTCAGGCATGATTTCTCTCTTTGCGCCTTTGCGTGAAGCCCTCATCTCTCCGCGCCTCTGCGCCTCTGCGTGCAACAAAAAATTCCTTTGCGCGAAGCACTCATCCCTCTGCGCCTCTGACTCTCTGCGTGAAATAAAAAATGCTGCATCCCGCGTCGTTGCGGGCAGAGAAATCCAAAGAATAACAGGGCTCGGAAAGGGCCGCGGTTCGTTGTATTGCAGGAATGAATTGGTCAATTGTGTCAACCAAGTAAGCCAGTTTCCGACCTTCCCGGCGTCCGCAGCACGCCGTACTTTGGAAAAATCCGTACTTTCGGGCAGCAAAACATACTACCTGTGGCCGCGTGCCATCAGGATAAACTGTAATCCTCATGAACAAAAAGACAAACCGATTCGTGTTCCTTCCCATCTGGACCACCCTGTTGTATTGTTCCGGTCTCTTTGCTTCCAATGGCCAGCCGCTGCCCGGCGGTAATGTCTGCGACCGCCCCGAACTATTGTCGGCCGACCAGATCACCGATGTGTCTGCCCGCCTGCTTTGGGCCGATGTCGGCGATGCATACGAGGTAGAGATCCGGGAGCAGGGGCAGGCTTTTACCGGAATTCCCACCCATGCCGTACCCAATGACCCGCCATTCGAGGTGACCGATTTGTTGCCTGGACGGAACTACCGTTTTCAGGTGCGCACCGTGTGC
The DNA here is from genome assembly GCA_020849825.1 of Saprospiraceae bacterium. GTDB lineage: Bacteria > Bacteroidota > Bacteroidia > Chitinophagales > Saprospiraceae > M3007. The sequence goes on along the minus strand of JADZFP010000623.1, from coordinate 10,238 downwards.
GGCGCGGAGTACAGCGAATGGTCGACCCCGCGCAGTTTTGCTACCGACCTGAACAATGCCGCGCCCTGCCCCCTCAATTTCGATTTGAGAGACACTTCCTGCGCCTCCGGCGGGCAATTTTTCAACGTACATACCCATAATGCGCCGGGTTTTGCGCTCGGAACCGACGTGCTGGTGCAAGGCGTTCGGATCATGATCGAGCACCCCTGGCGTTCCGATCTGGGCGTCTGGTTGCATTCGCCCGACGGCACCCGCGTGCAGTTGATCGGCGGTTTGAATGCAGGCGATAAAAATATCGGCGATCCGGCCGGCAGCCCTTGTGTGCAGTTTGTCGAATTGACCAACGATTCGTCCATCGCCCTGCCATTGAGCGCAGCGGCCGAACAAGACAATTTTACGGGTTATTATTTGCCCCTCGATAATCTGGCGGCATTTCACAACGGCCAGTTGCCCGATGGTATTTGGCAACTGGAAATTTGCGACGCCAAAGCCAACGACCGAGGCAAACTCCGGCTTTTTCAAATCGTATTCGCCCGCGCCGATTGTGCAGCCGTCGACAGTGTGTCGGTCAGTGGTGTGACGGAAAATTCGGCGCTGATCAATTGGAACAACGATCCGGTAACCGGCGACTCGATTGCCATCGAATACGGTCCGGCTGGCTTTTTACCAGGTACCGGAGGCCTGCCGGGCAATGGTAGTGCGCTTGTCGTGTTGCAACAACCGGTTTCGTTGCCCTTGCAATTGAGCGGACTGGCTACTTTGCAAAAATACGTGGTATACGTGCGGCGCCAATGCGCGCCTGGCCTGTGGGGCCCCAACTCGCCGGGGATCGAATTTTTTACGAATTGCCCGGCCACGCTCATCGATAACCCGGACACCCTCGACATTTGCCCTTCGGGTTGCACCGACCCCTGCCCGCTCCCCGGCGCCTGGCGGAATGTGTCGGGCGACGATTATGAATGGAAAGTCCGCAGCGGTCCGGGGCTGACTTATCCCGTTGCCGGGCCGCCCGCTGGCCCCGAGGGTTCGGGCAATTATTTCTACTTCCGAAACAGTTGCTCTTTTAGCGGCGCCAATGGTAAAAAAGCATTTTTACGCACCCGTTGTATTCAGGTGGTAGCGCCCGCCGGGCAGCCCTGTCATTTTTCATTTGACCAATATATGAATACCAAAACGGGTCAAATGAGCACGCTGACCCTGCAAGCCTCGACCGATGGCGGACAAAGCTGGACGACGCTGCAAACCTGGGCCGGCAACCAGGGCAAACAATGGCACCGCCGCTACGTCAACCTGAGCGCTTATGATGGCCAGGTTACCCTGTTCCAGTTTGTCGCAACAGGCGTTTTCGGTGTATACGGCGATATCGCGCTCGACAATCTTACTTTTTACGGCTCCACGCTGGCCGGCACACCCGACTATGTTTTTTACCGCGATGCCGACAACGACGGTTTTGGCAACGCCTCCCTTACCCTGGTCGGTTGTACGCCCGACCTGCCCCCGGGCTACGTAGCGGTTGCGGGCGACTGCAACGACAACAACGCCAACATCTATCCCGGCGCGCCGGAAATCCTGTGCAATCAGGTGGATGAAAACTGTAACGGCATGACCGACGACGGGTTTATCGCCACGCCCGCGGCGGCTGGCCAGTCGGTTTGCAGTGGCGGCGCCCTCACACTGATAGCCCAGGGAACAGCTACGGGTCAGTTTTACTGGTTCGATAGCCCCTCGGGCGGCGTAATACTGGGTGCCGGCTCTGCCTTGAATCTGAGCAACTTGCAGTCGACGCGTACCGTTTGGCTGCTCGATTCGCTGAGCGGTCCGTCGGCCGGCTGTGCCAGCGCGCGTGTGGCCGTCACGGCTACTGTTTACCCCACACCGCGCCTTGGGCTCGATGCGGCTCCTGTGATTTGTCAGGGGCAGTCGTTCAACCTGAACGCGCTGCCGGTTATCGATTCTGCCAATGCCGCCGGCGGCCTCAGCTGGCACACGGCGCTGCCGCCCGATTTTGGCAACTATTTGTCCAATACGGTTGTATCGCCGGCAGTTACCCGAACCTATTACCTGTTCAGCGAGACCAATTTTGGTTGCACCGACGTCGATTCGGTCACGATTACCGTCAATCAGCGGCCGCTTGTCCAAATTGCGCAGGGTGATTCCATCTCTTCGTGCAAAAACAGAACGATAACCCTGAACGCTTCGGCTTCGGGCAGCCCGTCGCCGTACCAGTTTGCCTGGAGTACGGGCCTGAATTTTGCCAATATACCGGTGGCATCGGGCAATCAGGGCAATGTCACCAAAACCTACATACTGACCGTAACCGATGCCAACGGATGTACCGGAACGGATCAAATCAAAGTACATACCCTGCCTAATATTACCCAGACTTCACTCGCGGCGGTGGAAGATGTCAGCTCCTGCGGCGGCAGCGACGGCAGCATCAGCCTGATACCGGTTGATGGAGTGCCACCGTATCAGTTCGCCTGGTCGGGACCGGTTTCCGGCAGTTTGTCGGGTCAAAGCGGCGCCACCACTATTCCCAACCTTGCGCAGGGAGGCTACCGCATTACGATCACGGATGCTTCCGACGGATGCTCAATGGTGCTACCGCAAATTGTCATCAATGCCCCGGGGCTCGCGGTTTCGGTCGATACGATCATTCACCCGACCTGTCCGGGAATCAACAACGGTGCTATTGTACTGAACGTCAGCGGCACCAACCCCTCGTATTTGTGGAACAACAACCAGACGAGCTCCACGGCTTCCGGACTGGGGCCGGGAGAGTATACGGTGCTGATTTTCGACGGCGCCTGCTCGCAGGAACTCGTCGGCCTGGAAGTGACTGCCCCGTCGGCAATCGACATTCAGTTGAATGCGCAACACAATGTATCCTGTTTTGGCGGCGACGACGGCGCGCTCGATCTGGCTGTTTTTGGCGCTACGCCGCCCTACGAATTTTTATGGACCAACGATTCCACCTCGGAAGACATCACGGGTATCGCTGCCGGTGTTTACCGTGCTTATGTGTTTGATGCCAATGGCTGCGCATTCCAATCACCCCAGTATCTGATTACACAGCCGCCCCTGCTTACCCTTGGCCCCGATTCCATTGCCAACGTGTTGTGCCATGGCGATTTGACCGGCTATCTGTCGGTAAACCCGGCGGGAGGCGTGCCGCCGTACGGCTTTTTGTGGAACACCGACGCCGAAACCTCTGCCCTTGGCAACCTCGGCGCGGGTAGTTATGCCGTTACGCTGACGGATAAAAACGAGTGTTCGGTCACCTGGAACTATACCGTGACGCAGCCGCCCGTGCTGAATATCAGCAATATCGTCAAACAAGATCCCCTGTGCGCCGGCGCTACCGACGGCTATATCGACGTCGTTCCGGCAGGGGGAGTGGCGCCTTATTCGTTCGACTGGAGCACCGGACTGCCGGCCGATACCACGGCCTTGCTGGATGAGCGCGGGATTGGGATCTATACGGTTACGTTGACGGATGCAAATGGTTGTGATTTTGTGCAAAACAACATTCAACTCATTGCCCCGCAATTGCTGACGCTCAACCTCGACAGCCTTTCCTCGGTGGCCTGTTTTGGCGAGCAAACGGGTTATGTCGAAGTGTCCGTCGAGGGGGCAGTCGGCGCCGTTGCCGTGAGCTGGAACTTTCAACCCGACGACCTTGTGCTCAACAATGCACCCGCTGGCGCCTATATCGTGCGTGTCGACGACAGCCGGGGCTGCGCCATCAGCGATACGTTTTTTATCACCCAGCCGTCTTCACCCCTGACGGTACTGCTGACCGGAAGTTCCGATGCCCTTTGTTTTGGCGAACCCAATGGCAGTATTTCGATCCGTACACTTGGCGGAACGCCGCCTTACACCTTTTTGTGGAATGACGGCTCGACCACGGAAAGCCTGGAAGCAATACCCGCCGGCGCATATACGCTGACCGTCACGGATGCCAAAGGCTGTACCAAACTCCTTGGGCCGGTGGAAGTTGGCCAGCCGCCGGCCCTTGTCGTCGCACCTTTGATAAAAAATATCCCCTGCTTCGGCACGCTCACCGGAAGTATAGAGTTGACGGTGAGCGGCGGTATACCGCCGTACAACTATTATTGGAACAACAATCTGGTGACGGAAGACATCTTCGACCTTTCACCCGGAACGTATTCGGTCACGGTGGTTGATAATACCGGTTGCGCGCAAATTCTCAACGACCTGATCGTGAAGGACCTGGGAGACAATTTCAGTGTTCAGACGATCAAAATCCAGCCGATTTCCTGCTCCGGCGCCAACGACGGCCGTATCGTTGTGCAGGCCAGCAGCGGGCAGGCGCCCTACCAGTTTGCCTGGTCGGCGCCCGTGGGCTTACACCCCAACCGCCCGAACCCGATCGATTCGGCGATCAATCTTGCCGGCGGCTATTACAGCGTTACCGTCACCGATGCGGCCGGATGCACGGGCACTTCCGAAATATTTTTGATCGAAGAGGCGCCGCCCCTGTCGCTTTTTTTGGGCAACGTCACCAATGTGTTGTGCAAGGGCGACTCGACCGGCGCGATACCTGGCGCCATGTCGGGCGGGATTCCGCCGTATGAATTTTTGTGGAACAATGGCCTGACAACCGCAAGCGTGCAAACCATTCCGGCCGGTTTATACCAACTGACAGTGACCGACTACCGCGGGTGCACCGTCGTGTCGCAACCGGTGGAAATTGAAGAGCCGGATGATTATCTGGCCGTCAATCTCGTGCAAATTACCGACGACGCCTGCGGGACCGGAGAAGGGGCCATCAATATCCAGGTGAGCGGCGGCACCCCTCCCAACAACTACCTGTGGAGCAATGGCAAGATTACACCCGACATTGCAAACCTTTCCGCCGGTTTTTATCAACTGACGGTCACCGATTTGCACGGCTGTACAACCGTTTCGCCACAATACCTCATTGAAGCCCTCAGCGATCCGATCGGACTCGTTCAGATCGTTATCAATGCCGTACAATGCCACGGCGACAGCACCGGCGCCATCATGGTGCAGGCTTCGGGCGGTATTGCCCCGTACGAATATTTCTGGAGCAACGGTCTGTCGGGGCCTACGCTCAACAACCTCCCGGCCAATACTTACCTGCTTACCGTGACCGACAACAGCGGCTGCTCGCACGACTTTGGAATCGGGGTGCCGCAACCGGCAGCCCTCGGTGCAACGCTCGAAAGCACCCCGGGCCAATCCGGCTGGACCGCCACCCTGCACCCCTCGGGCGGTACCCCGCCGTACACTATTCAATGGGACGCGGCCGCGGGTAATCAGACAGACTCGATCGCGACGGGGCTGGCGGCGGGCTATTATGACGTGACACTCACCGATGCCTTCGATTGCAGTCTGGTACTGAACGACCTCGAAGTTGGCGTAATCGGTACCGGCGAACCGGCAGACGGTTGGCAGGTGCGGGTACTTCCCAATCCCGCAAGCGAGACACTTTCGATTGTTCTTCGACAGGAAAATGTCGAATTGCAAGGTGTTGAATTGAGGTCGGGCGACGGCGCAATTCTGCTGTCGTCATTGGCTGCGGGAAACATTTCAGGGAGGGAATTAATGATCGACCTGGCCGGTATTCCCTCCGGTATGTACTGGGTACAAGTCAGGCTGACGAATGGTAAAAGTGTCGTTAAACGAGTGGTGAAGATTTAAGTCGAAGGGTCGGCAGTTTGGGTAATAAAAATCCAGGGGCTCAAAAAACCGGAGCGCCTTTCCAGGCTTTTTGCCGAACTTTGCCTTTCCATCTACGCAATAATTCGTGCTCGCACTTTTCCGCAACAACCAATCTACCACTTCCGTCGCACTGGCCGTTTATCTGGTCGTGTTGCACCTGCCCGCCTTATTGGGTTGGGCGCCTGCGCCTGCGCAGTCGGGCAGGGTAGTGGAGGGCCCGCTTTACCCGGTTCTTCACAACTGGGTGCTGGCCCTGCCGTCGGGGATGGCGCTTGCCGCATTGGTACTGGTCTTCATTCAGGCCGTGCAGGTCAACAATCTGGCGGATACTTTCCGCATCACGGAAGAGCGAAACTGGCTGCCCGGATTGATTTACGCCTTGCTGGCATCGAGTCTGGGTGATTTTTGGTTCCTTTCTTCTCCGCTGGTTGCTGCCGGATTTGTATTGCTGGCTTTAAGACGCGTTTTTTCATTGTACAAAAAACCGGCGGCCACAGCCTTGATTTTCGATGCCGGCTTGTGGACGGCTGTGGCGGGTTTGTTTTATCCGCCGGCGCTTTGGCTGATGTTCATCGTATTTGCCGGTATCAGCACGCTGCGTTCTTTTAATCTCCGCGAGCAACTGGTGGGCCTTTGCGGCGCGCTCACGCCTGTTTTCCTGGCTTGGGTCGGGTATTTTTGGTTCGATCGTGGGAATGAATTCTGGTCGATCCAGTTCGGAAACCTGCTGAACCGACCGGATTTTCAGGTGGAATGGAACCTTTCCACGCAACTTAAACTGGCGCTGTGGGCGGTGTTTATGTTGATCGTATTGGGGTCGTACGGTATTTATTATCGAAAAAAACTCATTCAGGTGCAGAAGTACATCAATATCCTGTACTGGCTTCTGCTGGTAACAGGCCTGACGAGTTTGGTGATACCGTTTGCTCAAGCCGAGCATTTTTTGCTGGCTGTTGGTCGTTGCGCTATTTTTTTAGCCATGTCGAGTGCGGCGATTCGCAGGCAATGGCTCGCCGAATTGCTGCATCTTTGCGCCGTGGCCAGTATTTTCCTGATTTATTATTTGCCTGGTATCAATATCCGTTTGCCTCAACTTTTCTGATTTGATTATGAAATTTGGTGTCATTGTATTCCCCGGTTCCAATTGCGACGACGATATGGTGCATGTCCTCGGTGAGGTCATGGGCCAGGAAGTGGTAAAACTGTGGCATAAAAACCCGGATTTGCCCGGTTTCGGGCCGGGCGATTGCGTGGTGTTGCCGGGAGGATTTTCGTATGGCGATTATGTTCGGGCAGGCGCTATTGCCCAGTTTTCGCCGGTTATGGGCGCCGTGAAAGAATTTGCTGCATCGGGCGGGTACGTTTTCGGCGTTTGCAACGGTTTTCAGATCCTCTGCGAATCGGGCCTGCTGCCGGGCGTATTGCTCCGCAATGCCAATCAGCAGTTCATCTGTGATAATGTCTGGATCAAGCCGGTCACCCACGATTCCCCCGTCACGGCCGGTCTCGACCTGCATCGTGCCTTGAAAATACCCATTGCCCATGCCGAAGGCCGCTATTTTGCCGACGACAAGACCTTGAATGAACTGGAAGTGAACAACCAGGTGTTGTTTCGTTATTGCACACCCGACGGGAAAGTTACGCCTGAATCAAACCCGAATGGCGCCGCACGTAATATTGCCGGCATCTGCAATGCGCAGCGTAACGTGTTCGGCATGATGCCGCACCCCGAGCGTGCGGCGGAGGAAGTGCTTGGCAATACTGACGGCAAGGGCCTTTTCGAGTCCTTGCTGGCGCATGTTGCTGCGTAAGCGCTTCAAAAGCAGGTTGTTCTGAAATTTCCGGGTATTTACTCCTTTCCGGTTTTGCCTTCAAACAGGGCCAGCAGAATATTGCCCATGTACACGCCGAGGGCAGATTCCACGAAAGTGAGGAACATGGTCATGTCCTGAAAATTCAGGATGTTGGGCGCCAGCGCTTTGAGTGAAATCAGCGAAAGGACGATCGCGAAATGGCCGTTTACCAGCCATTTGACCAATCCGTTGATCGGTGCGTCGTTCTGCCCGTTCAGATTGGGCTCGGTAATACTGCGGCCCAAAAAGCGGAATACGGCGCCGCCATAAAGGGCGGTTACCGGTGCAAGGATACCGATCAGCGAGGTGAATTCGTCAAAATCGAAACCTTTCAGGATATAGAATACGCAAGCGGCGCCGATCAAAACGAAGTGATAGATCAGAATCAGACGGGCGATGCGCGTCCGGGGCGAAAGTACATTGGCGCCGGCGGGTCGGCTATCGGTCGTGGCGGCGCCCGTGTCGGTTACAGGAGTGGCCATAGTGCGGGAGCTTGTCGTTGTCATTGGCGAAGGTAATCCGTTAATTGCTTAAAAAGGCGTTTTTGATAATCTTCGAGACTGGATTTGTAACGCAAATCCATGTCTTTGTAGTCGTTTTTGCGGGGAGGAAAAATGATTCCGCTGCCATATTTGCCCTGAAACTCCCAGGATACTTCCACGTCCTCGCCTTTTTGAAGGCAGCGGAAATAAATGCGGTGATACTCGAAGTACCCGTCGGGGCAAATTTCATACGACAAATGGGTGACTTCGATTACAAACTCGTCCTGGGTAGCATAAGAACTGTCGATATGGGCTTTCCAGAGTACGGGCGTTCCTTTGGGTTTGTAATAATTAATGAGATAATTGCGCGCTTTGGTACATACCTGCCCGGCATTTTTTCCGCGAATGAGGGTCAGGTTGTCGCCTGCATTTACGCCTTCGAGCGAAACCGGCAATTCTACCTGCACGGCTACCGGACTGCGCAGGCTTCTGCCTTCAACCGGTATGCGGCCATCGCGGCTGTACACCCTGGCCAGGAAATGCGCAGGATCATGACAGCGGACCACCACTTCGGCTTGTTCTTCCCGTATTTCCGCCAGAAACGCCCATTTGTGCAATAGTCGCTCGTGAAAATACTGGCCGTTGACCTGCCGGTTGGCCGATTCGAGTTCATTCCATGTATTTTGGGTTGCATCGCACACATGCGAACCGCCGAAGGCTGGCCGGATGTAAAGTGTCGCTTTATCGGGCGTAACCCCGATACTGTCGGCGAACAAAAGATGATTGAGGTGGTTGTTGGCCAGCCAGCGGTTAAATTCCGGGAGTTTTTGGCGAAAAAAATCCCGATCCGTACGCAGGTCGCCCGCTTGAGCGCAGAGTTGCGCGGCGCCGGCGGTGAAAAGCAGGAAGTTCAGGAGGAAAGCCCGGAAGAGGCGGATTTCCATCGCGGTAGTTTTTCTGATTAGTATGGTCTGTCGAGGATAGACGGCCCACTCCCTGCGCTTATTTTCACGGGTTTTTACTTTAACGTTTTAGTTTAATCGTACTATTTACAGTACGTTGGCGAGCTGTTCTTTAATTTTTTCCAGTTCGTCTTTCATCTGAACCACCAGTTTCTGGATGTAGGCATCGTAAGCTTTTGCGCCCAGGGTATTGATTTCACGCCCCATTTCCTGCGCAATAAAGCTCAGTGTACGCCCGGCCGATTGGGTCTTGTTGTCAATTTGTTCCAGGAAATATTTGCAGTGCTGTTCCAGTCGAACCTTCTCCTCTGTGATATCCATTTTTTCAAGGTAGTACAGCACTTCTTGCTCAAATCGGTTTTTGTCGAGGTTTTCCTTCCCGAAAAACTCTTCCATATTGTTGCTTATCCGCTCTCTCATTCGGGAGAAGCGTTCGGTTTCATATGGCCCCAAATCGCTGAGCAAAAGCAGAATATTGGCCACGCGTACCCGCAGATCGGCTTCCAGGGCATGACCCTCCTGCCGGCGGAACGATTTGAAGGTATCGAGCGCGCGCACGACGACGGAACTGACCACATTCCACTCGTCTTCATCCACATCGCTAACGGAGGTGGCGACGACGTTAGGAATGCGCAGGATGGCGGAAAGAAGGTCGCTCTGCTGAATGTTGAGCTCATTACACAGTCGGGTCAGCGCGGCGTGGTAGCCTTTGAACAGGCCCTCGTTGAGGCTTACTGCCGCGGCGCCATTGACGTTCTGGATCTCAACCAACAGATCGATTTTGCCGCGCTCGGCATGATCGGTCACGATTTTGCGCAGTTCGATCTCTTTTTCTTTGTAATCGCTTGGCAGACGCAGTTTGAGGTCCGTCATTTTGGAATTCAGCGCACGGACTTCGACGGTAATCGTTTTGTCGCCGAAACTGCCTGATGCGCGGCCGTAGCCGGTCATGGAGAGAAGCATGGTTCAATTATCTTTATAAAGTATTACTACGGGTCGGCAAAAGTAGATAAATTCGGCAGCGCGGCGGTCCGGAAGATTTTTTTTAGCCAATAGAGTTTGTAAAGTGCTGAATTCGAGCGAGTTTTGACCCGTTGCCCAAATTGCGGCCGGAAGAAGACTAGAGGAGCGTTATTGCCCCGTTTGCCCGGATTTTTTCCGGAAAATGTTTGTCCGGGTCAAAAATTCTTCGATCTTTGCGGCTCCTTTTGAGGAACATCCTCAAATTGTTC
>JADZFP010000622.1 GCA_020849825.1 Saprospiraceae bacterium | reverse complement strand
TGACCTACGAAAGCCTGGCCGACGGCGGATTCGCCACCGGCTCCATGCTGGGTTCGGGCGGCTTTATCGTGTACGACGAAGACCAGTGCATCGTGCGCAACACCTGGAACTTCGCCCGCTTCTACCACCACGAATCCTGCGGCCAGTGCTCGCCTTGCCGCGAAGGAACCGGCTGGATGGAAAAAGTACTCTGGCGCCTCGAAAACGGCCAGGGCAAAATGAGCGACATCGACCTGCTGGCCGACGTAGCCAAAAAGATAGAAGGCAATACCATCTGCCCGCTCGGCGACGCCGCAGCCTGGCCCGTCAGCGCAGCCATCCGTCACTTCCGCGAGGAGTTCGAATGGCACGTGAACGAACCGAAGGCTTGTATGGAGCGGAATTACGGGCTGGTGAAGGAGCCGGTGGCACAATAACTACTTTCATCAAGATTCCACCTTAGCTTAATAATAAACAGCCTAAGATAGTCAATGCAAAATATCGAGGAATTATCCGATAAATTAGCAAAGGAGCAAAGCAAGATTAATCAGGTAGAGCTGATTGCAGATTTCATCCTTCATGAACTGAAAGGATATACCCCCGACAAAGCAAAATCCACATCTGAAATTATTGAAAGGTATAATGTTTTAAAAACAAACCACCCCTCTATTCCAGACATTCCGAGAACAACATTTACGGTTTATCTTTCAAAAACCGCTGATTCTCCAAACTCTAAAATTAATTGTGATGGTCGTAAGCAAGGCTATTATTTAGATACGCTTTTTGAGAAGATAGAAGAGATAAATAAATTAGAACAAGAAAAAGAGAATTTAAGTGACATTAAAGAAGAGGACGAAATCTATTCTTTTAAAGAAAAAGAAATTTACCCATTTTTAAAAGAATGGCTTTTAAGTAATGATTGCAACAGAGTGTCCGATATATCTTCAGGGAGGAGGCAAGGAGTTTGGGGAAACCCAGATTTACTTGGGCTTAAGATCGAAACTATGTTTGGTTCAACCGAAGTAGAAATCACCACAATTGAAGTTAAAATAACAAATGACGGTTGGAGAAAATGGATTTTTGAGTCCGTGGCACATACAGTATTTGCTAATCGAGTATATTTTGCATTTATTCACCCTGAAACACAAATAAATAAAATTGAGCCTGAAATTAAAGATTATGCTGAGATTTTTAATATTGGGTTATTAGTAATCGCAGTTAGTGGGGAAAACTATCTAAAAATTAAAAATCGTGAGAAATTTACGCTCAAAGAAGACAATCACAGAATTGTTGTATTAGCCCCTGCACCTCTTAACGTCACTCAAATAAAATACAAAAAGAGATTTCTTCAAGGATTGGACATTACAGAGCCCATTCATTTATTCAATTATGGCGAAGGTATCAAGTAAAACAAAATCTGCATATCTATGACCGAGCAATTAATTCTCCGCGAACTCAATAACCTGCCGGAGTCTCTCAAGATTGAAGTGCTCCATTTTGTACAATTTCTTAAACAAGAGCGGGTAAAAGAAACGAAGACTCAACATCCCAAACGCCAGGCTGGTCTGTTAAAAGGTAAAATCTGGATCGCGCCGGATTTTGATGTTCCTTTAGACGACTTTAAAGAATATATGTGATGAAATATCTTCTTGATTCTCATGCTCTGCTTTGGTTTTCAGCCGATGCAGTTGAATTAAGTGAAAAAGCGCGGTCACTTATTTTGGATGCATCTGATGAAATTGTGGTCAGTATGGCAAGTTTCTGGGAGATTTCAATCAAAAACGCTCTCGGGAAACTACGTGTAGATGGTGGTCTCTATGCATTATCAGACGTTGGCCAGAAAAATGGATTTGAAATTTTGTCCATTCAATTCAACCATATTGCTTTAATTAATAAACTACCATTTCATCATCGCGACCCTTTTGACCGAATGCTAATTGCTCAGGCCATCGCAGAAGAAATGGATATCATCAGTGCAGACTTCATTTTTGATCAATATTTGTCTGACAAGCCGATAAAACGAATCTGGTAAGATTATGCCTAAAGTAAAAATAGACAACTTCGAAATCGAAGTACCCGAAGGCACCACCATCCTCAATGCCGCACGCCAGATTGGCGGCGACATCGTGCCGCCGGCCATGTGCTACTACTCCACCCTCAAAGGCTCGGGTGGCAAATGCCGCACCTGCCTGGTAAAGGTGACCAAAGGCTCTGAAAAAGACCCCCGCCCCATGCCCAAACTCGTGGCTTCCTGCCAAACGACGGTCATGGATGGCATGGAAGTGGCCAATATCACCAGCGATGAAGTCATCAAGGCCCGCGCCGGCGTAGTCGAATTCCTGTTGCTCAACCACCCGCTCGATTGCCCGATCTGCGACCAGGCCGGCGAATGCCACCTGCAGGACCTCGCTTTCGAACACGGCGCCGAAAATACCCGCTACGAATTCGAACGCCGCACGTTTGAAAAAATCGATATCGGCCCTTATATCAAACTGCACATGACGCGCTGCATACTGTGCTATCGCTGTGTGTACACCGCCCAGCAACTGACCGACGGCCGCGTACACGGTATTATCGGCCGGGGCGACCACGCCGAGATCAGCACGTTTATCGAAAAAGCGATCGACAACGATTTTTCGGGCAACGTGATCGATGTGTGCCCCGTAGGCGCTTTGACCGACCGTACTTTCCGCTTCAAAAGCCGCGTGTGGTTCCTCAATCCGATGGACGCCCACCGCGACTGCCCCACCTGCTCGGGCAAAGCCGTGGTGTGGATGTACGGCAAGGAAATATTCCGCGTCACAGCCCGTAAAGACCGCTACGGCGAAGTGCACGACTTCATCTGCAATACCTGCCGATTTGAGAAAAAAGGCGCCAACGACTGGACAATCGAAGGTCCGCGCGACATCGACCGCCATTCCGTCATTTCCCAAAACCATTATGAAGGCGCTGTTACCGTGCGTTGATCACCAGGATTTAACACTAAGAAAATGAGCATATTATTACTTTTTTCGGCTGGCTTTATCGTTGAGAAAATTATACTCATCAGCGTTTTGTTTGCCATTACGCTCGGTGTAGCGGCCTACTCGACGTACGGCGAACGCAAATTCGCGGCCTTCTTTCAGGACCGCCTCGGTCCCGACCGCGCCGGCCCCTGGGGTATTTTGCAACCGCTTGCCGACGGGGTGAAAATGTTCACCAAGGAAGACTTCCGGCCCAACGAAGCCGAGCGCTGGCTGTATATCCTGGCCCCCGGCGCCTTCATGTTCGTTGCCTGTATGACGAGCGCAGTGATCCCCTGGGGCACTCAACTGACGGTTTTCGGCACACCGGTCGACCTGCAAGTGGCCGACCTGAACATCGGCATTCTGTATATCCTGGGCTTGTCGTCGCTGGGCGTCTACGGCATCATGATCGGCGGCTGGTCGTCGAACAACAAGTTCTCCCTGTACGGCGCCATCCGTGCCAGCTCGCAGATGATCTCGTACGAGTTGGCCATGGGCCTATCGGTCATTGCCGTGGTGATGATGACCGGCACCCTTAGTTTGAAAGAAATGGCCGCGCAACAAGCCGGTTTCAACTGGAACGTATGGTATCAGCCGCTGGGCTTCCTGATTTTCTTTATCTGCTCGCTGGCCGAATGCAACCGCGCGCCGTTCGACATGGCGGAATGTGAAACCGAGTTGATCGGCGGTTACCACACGGAATACAGCTCGATGAAACTCGGCTTTTTCCTTTTCGCCGAATACATCAACATGTTCATTTCCAGTGCCGTGACAGCTACCGTGTTTTTTGGCGGCTACAACTTCCCGGGGCTCGACCCGAACTGGCTGGGAGGATTCATGGGCCCGATCGTTTTGTTTGCCAAGGTGTTCTTCTTCATTTTCGTGTTTATGTGGATTCGCTGGACGATCCCGCGGTTCCGCTACGACCAACTGATGCACCTGGGCTGGAAATCGCTCATTCCGCTGGCCATCTTCAACATGTTGCTGACTGGCGCCGGCGTATTGTATTTTGGAAAATAAATTATTGAAGACCAATATTTTAGAAGATATGCAGTCTCTGACCAATCGTTCGCGGAACGTCGTCAACAAAAAGATGAATTTCTGGGAGCGCATCTACCTGGTAGCCATCTTCAAAGGGATGTGGACCACCCTGAAACACTTTCTCCGGGTGATGTTCGGCAAGTCCCACACGGTGCGCTATCCCGAAGTCAAGCGCCCGTTCGCACCGGTTTGGCGCGGCTGGCACGTTTTGAAACGCGACGAAAAAGGCGCCGAACGCTGTACGGCCTGCGGTCTTTGTGCCGTAGCCTGCCCGGCCGAAGCCATTACCATGACCGCGGCCGAGCGCAACAAAGGCGAAGAGCACCTCTATCGCGAAGAGAAATACGCCGCTGTTTACGAAATCAACATGCTCCGCTGCATTTTCTGCGGGCTTTGCGAAGAGGCCTGTCCGAAAGAAGCCATTTTCCTGACCGACCGCATCGTGCCCAGCGATTATGCGCGCCAGGGATTTGTATTTGGCAAAGACCTGTTGGTGGAAGGAGTCGAGCCGGAAAAACGGATCGACGTCAGCGTGCGCCAGAAACATATTCAGGAGAAAAAATGGGCTGCTGAACCCGCCCATTAATACGGCTGCGCTGCTCATTTGATTCTAAAACACAACCCTGCCCCATTATCCGAAGGACCATAAAACGGACTAACCGACGACAATGACACTTGCAATTTTCCTGACCCTGGCGGTCATTTCGGTCATTACAGCACTACTGATGGTGTTTGCCAAAAGCCCCGTTCACAGCGTATTGTACCTGATTCTGACCTTTTTTACCATTGCCGGCCAATATGTGCTGCTGAACGCCCAGTTTCTTGCCGTTGTGCACATTATCGTCTATGCCGGCGCCATCATGGTGCTATTTCTGTTCGTACTCATGCTGCTCAACCTGAACAAGGACACCGAACCGCAAAAGTCGGCCGGATGGCGGCTGGCTGGCGCTATTGCAGCCGGCAGCTTGCTGGTAACGATGGTCGGCGCCATGCACGGAAGCATCCAGATTGCCGGCACGGAGCAGTCGAACCCGCAGGTGGGTCTGGTAGAAAACCTCGGCAAGGTGCTTTTCACCGACTTTGTCGTGCCGTTTGAAATAGCCGGCATTCTGTTCCTCGCCGCCATGGTGGGCGCTGTTCTGGTGGGTAAAAAAGATCTCAAAGTTTAAAAAAACCGAAGCCTTATGCTCGAAGTCATACGTTCCGTACCTGTCGAATACTACGTTTACCTGTCTTCGGTGCTGTTCAGCATCGGCGTATTCGGCGTACTCACCCGGCGCAATGCTATCGTCGTGCTCATGTGCATCGAACTGATGCTGAACGCCGTAAACCTGCTTTTAGCGGCATTTTCGACTTACCTCAGCGACGCGCAGGGGCAGATCATGGTGTTTTTCATCATGGTTGTGGCTGCCGCGGAGGCTGCCGTGGGCCTGGGTATTCTGGTCATGATCTACCGGAACACCAAATCGACTGACATTTCCCTGCTGGATAAATTGAGAAACTAATCGCCCAAGAGAAATACAATGCAACAACTTATACCACTAATACCCTTTTTACCGCTGATCGGGTTTGCGATCAACGGCTTGTTCGGGCGAAATATGAGCAAGACGCTGGTAGGCGCTATCGGCTCCGGCACTGTGCTGATCTCCTTCCTGCTGAGCGTTGCCTGCTTCAACCAGGTGTCGGCCAGCGGCCCGATTCATTCCGTGTTGTACAATTTCTTCACGGTAGACAGCCTGCGGGTCGATTTCTCTTTCCTGATCGACCAGTTGTCGGTCTGGATGATGCTGATCGTGACCGGCGTAGGTTTCCTGATCCACGTCTATTCGATGGGATACATGCACGACGATGAAGGTTACTGGAAGTTTTTCGCTTACCTGAATCTCTTCATTTTCAGCATGTTGCTGCTGGTCATGGGCGACAACTTCCTGATGCTGTTCTTCGGCTGGGAAGGCGTGGGACTTTGCTCCTATTTGCTGATCGGCTTCTGGTACCACAACCGCGAATACGGTCATGCCGCCCGCAAGGCATTCATCATGAACCGCATAGGCGACCTTGGCCTGCTGCTGGGTATATTTTTGATTTACAACACCTTTGGCAGCATTGCCTATGCCGACGTATTTGCCGCCGCGAAAAACTTTACGGCAGGCGATCCGACGATCACAATGATCTGTATCCTGCTGTTTATCGGTGCGATGGGCAAAAGCGCCCAGATTCCGCTTTACACCTGGCTACCCGACGCTATGGCCGGCCCGACGCCGGTTTCAGCACTGATCCACGCCGCGACGATGGTGACGGCTGGTATTTATCTTGTTGCGCGCTGCAATGGTCTTTACAGCCTTTCGCCGGATGCCCTGCACCTGGTAGCCCTGGTCGGTCTGCTCACCTCCATTTTCGCCGCGCTGATCGGCCTTCGGCAGAACGACATCAAAAAAGTGCTGGCCTACTCGACGGTATCGCAGCTGGGACTGATGTTTGTAGCCCTGGGCATGGGCGCATATACGAGCGCCATGTTTCACGTGACGACTCACGCTTTTTTCAAAGCCCTGCTGTTCCTTGGCGCCGGTTCCGTAATTCATGCCATGGGCGGAGAACAGGATATTCGCAATATGGGCGGCTTGCGCAAAGCGCTTCCGATCACGTTCTGGGTATTCCTGATCGGTACGTTCGCTTTTGCGGGCTTCCCGCTAATGGCCGGCTTTTTCTCCAAAGACGAAATTTTTGCCAACACCTGGGCTGCCGGAGGCAAACTCTGGTGGGGTTTTGCAGGGTTGGGTGGCATGCTGACCGCTATTTACATGTGCCGCCTGTTGTTCGTAACGTTCTTCGGCGAATTCCGGGGTACGGAAGAACAAAAGCACCATTTGCATGAAAGCCCGCTGGTAATGACCCTGCCGCTGATCGTGCTGGCCGTTTTGTCACTGGCCGGCGGCTTTTTGAACATTCCGCATTTCATGCACATCGGCACACCGCAATGGCTCGCGCATTTCTTCGAGCCGGTAGTGGCCAACGTCAACCCGCACGGCGGTGAACTACACCACCTGGAAGCCAGCACGGAATGGTCGCTGATGATCTTTACCACTTCGCTGGCCCTGGTTGTGATCGCCGTGTCGTATTACATCTATGCTGTACG
>JADZFP010000621.1 GCA_020849825.1 Saprospiraceae bacterium | reverse complement strand
ATCGCGAACCTGTTCGGCATCCGATCTTACCAACGTCCGGTATTGGCGCCACACCCGGATTTTGCGTATTTGAAACAATCTGAACGCATGACCGAAGAACATTACATCGTTTCGCTTTTTGTGGACGTGAAGGGTTCGACGAATATGTTCAAGCGTTTGACCAAAGAGCAGATTCATGGTGTCGTCAACATCGTCGTGCGGGCAGCAACCCATACTTTTTCGCTCTTTGGAGGTTACACCCAGCGAATCATGTTCGACGGCGTTTTTTGTTACTTCGGGGGAAAACGCTTATCGGAAAGGCAGGCCGTGATGGATGCGCTGCACGGCGCCACGATATTCTGCCATTTCATGCAGAACGAACTCCCCGCCATTTTTCAGGAATATGGCCTGGAAAAGGTTTACACCCGCATCGGGATTGACTTCGGCGAAGCCGACGACGTACTCTGGGGCCTGCACGGAACGGTGGATTGCGGCGAACTTTCTACGACCAGCCTCCATACCAGCCTGGCGGCCAAAATGCAGAAAACCGCCGATTCCAATGGCATCGTTCTGGGGCAAAATATGCGCGACCGAATGGGGGACCAAACCCTCTCTTTCTGCAAAGCGGATACCGAAAATCGGTATATTTTTCAAGCCAAAGACTTCAATTACACCCAGTACCATTTCCATTGGGCAGCCTACTTGAAAGCCGTGGGGAAAGAAGCGGCGCAGTTGCAACCGGACGGAACACTCCTGATTGATGCCGCGCGGGCAGGTTGGGGATTGGCCGTGGCCCCAAACGAACAACTGAGACTTTTGGGCGAACAAATCAGAGTACTGGAAGGGGGTAACGGCAAGGCATTTGTCACGCCAGCAGCCCAAATCACGGCAAAGCCAACCTCCATTCCGGTTCCAAACAATTCTTTTTACAGCGATGGTAAGTGACCGGCCATTTTACAGCGTCCGCGAGAAGCGCATGGACTTGATGATTCAGGAAACGGACCTGAAAGTATGTTATCCCAAAGCAAAAGTTCGGCGTGGAAACGGAATGCTGTCCGTTGATATGCGGGTGAGCGGCCCGGCTTACCGTCAGTCATATCGAATCGGGGCTTTTTACAAGCCCAATGTGGCGCCGTTGGTGTTCATTCTTGAACCGAACATTCTACCCCATCCAGACATACACATGTATTCCGACGGTCATCTATGTCTGTATGACCCGGCACACATCGGGTATCGAAAGCGATTTTCGATGGCGCGGGAAATCATTCCGTTAACCCTTAAATGGATGACCTACTACGAGGCTTGGTTAATCAATGGCCAGGTATGGATTGGGCCGGAAACAGCCCACGGTATCCGGGTGACGGCGGAGGAGTTGGCGTATTGGGAAAGGAGAAGGGCGGCTTAACCATTATTATTTTTTTCCAAACAAGGGTTGAGGTTTTCTTTTCACCCGTTACCCACCGGGTCTGCCTTTGCGCGATAGCGCAGGGGCAGACCCCGGCCAGGCGAAGTGAGGGCTTTTCGCCCGGCGCGACCACGATGTGGCCTGCGCGACCGACGCCCCCGCGTCAGCGGGACGTGGCGGGGAGGGCTGGCCGGCGGAGCCGTGAGTAGATTTGCGTTAATTTACTCGCAGACTCAAAACGGATATTGGGCAATTGGGTCAGCCGACATTTTCAATGTCTTCCAGTCAAAATCGTAACGTTCATCGGGAAGCCAACTGATTGGTGCTTTTATCGCGAAAAGAGAGCCTGAGTCATACTCAAAATCAGTTTCATCATCCTTCCCCAACATCCCCCATTTATGCTGTGCATTGAAGGTTAGGAAATTGAACTGGGCATAAAGAATAACGAACACACCTGCGACCGCTTTGACGACATTTTCCAAACTTGCTTGGGGAAAATTTTTGTTTCGGTCATGCTTGACGGTATTGTAGTCCGTGTACCAAGAGAGCGAAGTGCCGCTACCCCACTCATCCAGCGGGGCAAATATCCTTGGTACCGGAGACCAAAGATTTAGCATTATCAAATACTCGCTCAGGCGCATCGCCCGATTCAGTTTGTGGTAATCTCGAATAGTAAAATAACGCCCAGAAACAGGAACCGTACAACCATTGGCAAATAGAACGGCTTGGCAGTTGGTTTCAAACTCTGTGCAAGCTCGAAGCAGGAGCTCATAATTTCGATGTGAGTAAGCAGTTTTATTTGAGTCTGTTGGTTCGATAAAACTGAATATCTTCCTCAAATCTTCTACCAGTAAATCAAAAGCGCAAATCAATTGGATTCTGTCGGAAGCATATTCTACATCAGTAGCGTAAAAATTATTGACGTTTTGAGCATAACTGCCATCCAACCGGGGTCGAATAATGCGGAAATACGGCTTTACAAGTGACATAAATTGCTGGTTTTGCTTCGGTTATTTCTTTGCAGGTACTGGTCTCCTGATCACCACCCTAAACTCCTCCCCTTCCCTGTCATTCACAAATTCGATATGCGGCCAGGCCTTCAAAGAGCGCAAAATGCCGCTGCCGATGCCCCGGTAAGGCAGCACGTCGGGCGCCAGGGAAGCAAGGATGGTGTTGCGGGAGCGGCGGATGCCTGCGCGTATTTGGGCTTCGGTGAGGTTGTTGGGCAGTTTTCCGGGGCTGCGGATTTCGATGCGATCGTCGAACACGAAAATTTTGATGCTGTCGCGGATGAAGTAGTCGCGGTGGATGAGGGCGTTGACCAGCAACTCTTTCAAGACCACTTCGGGGATTTCGAGGGCGCCGAGGGTGTTGAAGTCTTTTCCGTTTTGAGGGCGGTTGAGGGCGCGTTTCATAAAATCAAGGCCACGCTGGTAGAGTTGGGGGAGCGTGCTGCGGATGTCTTCGCTGCCGTGGTATTTGTCCCCGGCGATATCGGTTCCGGCAAACCAGACGGCGGAGATGAAAAATTGCGGGACAACTTTTTCGGGGTGTTTGGCAAAGAGCAGAGCGCCGGCCACGTTGAGGTGGTCGCCGTCGGCCAGTCGGAGGTTGGCGAGCAGACGGGGCAAGTCGGCCTCGTCGAGGGGTGTCTGGTACTTTTCTTCATAGAACTGGCGGAACTCGCGGGCGTCCAGTTCGTCTGCGATGGTGAAGGGCACGGGCATTTCTTCGCCGTCTTGTACATTGGTTTCGCCGCTGTCGATGAATT
>JADZFP010000620.1 GCA_020849825.1 Saprospiraceae bacterium | reverse complement strand
CAAAGTTTCGGGTAGCATCGGCGGCATTTGTGTGGCAGCAAACCCGACCGTGTCGCAGGTACCTAATGATAATTGCATTACCGCCCTGCCCTTTCCGGCCATCCCGGCCGACGGCAACTGCGCTTCGGTGGACGTGAATACAATCGGCGCCACCGGGCCGCCAACGACCAATTGCGGCGCAATCGGCGACGACGACGTGTGGTATACCTTCACCGTTCCGCCCGGCATTACACAACTGGCTTTTGAATGTTCGGTAAACGGCAACCCGACCGAACAGGGAGTGCGTATTTATGCCGGCAGCTGCGACCCGCTCACTTCGCTGACCTGTTTTGTCGAATCGCAAGGCATTATCCCGAACCTTACACCGGGCGCCTCTTATTTGCTGAAAACCTGCACGCCCGACAACGACGACGGCGCACAATACCAGATTTGCCTCCGCGCAGCCCTGCCGCCGGTCAACGACGAACCCTGCGGCGCCATTTTACTGCCTGCACAGGAAGGCCAAAATTGTACTTTCTCCGGCCCGCTGAGTTGGGAAACCGCCAGCGCTACCCCCGGACTGCCCGCTCCGGGCTGCGGCGATTACAGCGCGGGCGACGTCTGGTTCAAGTTTGAACTGAACTACAAAGCCGACGTGCTCATTTCCACAGCCGCCGGAACAGGCCCGAATGGCATCACCGACGGCGCCCTGGCCTTGTATTACGCAACGGATTGCGACAATTTGATCCAATTAGCGTGTAAAGACGACTTCAGCCCAAGCAATCTGATGCCCCAGTTCCCCTACTCCGCCCTCCCGCCCGGCACGTATTACCTGCGTTTTTGGGACTACGAGGACAAAGTATCGGGCAATATCGGCGGCATTTGCGTAGCGGCCGTGCCGAGCGTGTCCACGGCCGGCAACGAGCATTGTTTCCAGGCAGCAGCCTTCCCCGCCATCCCGGCCGACGGCAGCTGCGCCACCGTTTTGGTCAATACTGCCGGCGCGACCGGCAACCAATCTCCTCCACTGCCCGGTTTTCAGGACCAGCAAGCGCCCTGGCATGCCGACGACGACCTTTGGTACTCGTTTGTTGTACCGGCCAATACCACCAGGTTGCTGTACGAAACCGAAGTGCTCGGCGGCAACAGTCAGCTCGTGTTGTATTTTTATGATGAATGCGGGTTTAATTTGCCTTTTCACGAAAACTACGACGACGGGGCGGGCTTGTTGAAAAACCTCGTACCTGGGCAAACGTACTTTGCCCGTGTTTTTACAAAAGATGAAGGGGTGAATGCGCAGTTCAATTTTTGCCTGAAACTCCCGCCGCCACCGCCGCCCAACGACGCATGCGCCACCGCACAGCCATTCCCGGCCATCCCGGCCAATGGCGCTTGCGCCACGGTGTCGGTGGATGCCCGCTGGGCGACCAGCGCAGGAAACGACAATTGCGGCATCAATCCGCAGGACGATGTCTGGTTCTCCTTCGTCGTGCCGGCCAACGTGACCGACCTGAAAGTTGAATTGATTTCCAGCGCGTTAAGCAACGGCCAGGAAGCCTTCGAACTGTTCGGCGGCAACTGCGCCAGCCAGGTCGCACTGGGTTGTTTCAGCCAAAATACCCCCCTGATTTTCAATAACCTGACCCCGGGAGACACTTATTTCATCCGGGCTTTTACCAACAGCAGCAATGCCCAACCGGTGTTCGACATTTGTCTGCGTACCCTGCCGCCCCCGCCGTCCAACGATCTCTGCATCAATGCCATACCCTTCCCGGCCATCCCGACCGACGGCAGCTGCGCATCTGTGATCGCCGACACGAAAAACGCCACGGGCGATTACGACGACGATTGTTTTGGCGTGGTGGACGACGATGTGTGGTACAGTTTTATCGTGCCGCCCAACACAAACACCATGTTGATCAACTGGGTCAATGTTTCCGGCTCGCCATTTGAGGCGGTGAGTATTTACAGCGGCGACTGCAACAACCTGGTTTTACACAGCTGCCATACCGACGGGGTCAATGTTATCCCCGACCTGATACCGGGCGAAACCTACTACCTGAAAGCATACAGCTGGGAGCCGAACGAGGTCACCAGCATCCAGATTTGCCTCCGGGTGGCGCCGCCGCCACCGGCCAACGACGAATGTCCGGGCGCCACAGCCTTCCCTTCGCTGCCGGAAAACGGCGCCTGGGTGACCCTTTCCGGCACCACGCTGGCTGCCGGCGGCCAGGCTGCACTGGCCTGCAACGGCTGGGACGACGACGATGTGTGGTACACCTTCACCCTGCCCGACAACCACGAGCGCGTGGTGTTCAACATCGACGTCGACGACGCCTTCAACGATTACGGCCTCATCATGGAACTGTATCAGGGCGATTGCGGCAGTCTCGAATTCCTGGGCTGCTACGACGATGGCGACGGGCATATCGACAGCCTGACGCCGGGTACGGTGTACTATCTGCGTCTGTACACCCAGCCGCAATTCGAATACGCGTTCTTTGATCTCGGCCTCAAACTACCGCTGCCGGCGATCAACGACCTCTGCGAGCAGGCGCTGGTATTCCCGCCCCTGCCCGACAACGGCAGTTGTGTGAGTTTTATCGTCAATACCGCGCTTGCCACGGGCAATTACGCCGACGGCCTGAACTGCTACGGTTACGAAGACGACGATGTGTGGTTCAGTTTCGTTGTGCCGGCCGACCGCACGGCTGTCATTTTCGAACTTTGGCGGCATTTCGGCGACGGAGTGCAAATGCAGGTATTCGGCGGCTCTTGCGACAACCTCATCCCTATCGAATGTTTTTTTATTGCCGAAAATGTAGAGGACATCTCGGGGCTCGAACCGGGCAACAAATACTGGATTCGGGTCTATTCCCGCCAGTTGGGCACCTCTTCCGAGTTTGAAATCTGCATGTCCGCCGCACCTGCCCCGCCTCCCAACGACCACTGCGACCAGGCAATTTCAATCACCCCGACGCCCGGCGTGTTCGCCGATCCGGGACTGCAAACCACGGCCGGCGCCACCGGTTCTGCGGAGCCGCTTTGCCCGCCCTACGACGCACCGACGGCCGATGGCATTTCCCGCCCCTACGACGTGTGGTACCGGTTCACGACCGACACAGACGGCGGCAATGCGGCCATAACTGTTGATTATGAAGAGTTTATCTCAGTAGATTATCTATTTTTCAATCTCGGCTTGCAAGTGTTTGAGGGTTCCTGCGGCGGATTCACTTCCATCTGGTGCAATCCAGTGGAAATCGACAACAACACACTGACTCTGAACGGTCTGGCAGGCAATACGACGTACTATTTCCGGGTATTCCCCTTGTCGAGTTCCGGCCACTACGCCCCGGTCGATTTTATGCTCTTTGCCGAAGGTACGGCTCTGAATCCCGTCAGTGCGACCCCGGCCGAAGCCGGTTCTTTGGGTAAAATCAGGGTGTATCCTTCCCCGGCCAGCACACAGATCACCGTACAGATCGGCAGCCGCGCCGAAGGCGATGCCCGCTTGGCGCTGATCGACGCCACCGGCCGCATCGTCGACAGTCGACAGATATGTTTGCAGGCCGGCGACAACCGCATTCCCTGGGTGGTGGCGGATTTGCCGGCAGGTTTGTACGCCGTTTGGGTGGAAAGCGCTCAGGGGCGGT
>JADZFP010000619.1 GCA_020849825.1 Saprospiraceae bacterium | reverse complement strand
TGCTGCAAAAGGCGCTTGAAAAAGGTAATGCCTATCTTGAAATGCCTTGCAAAACGATTCCTATGCCTTCCACCTGGTCGGGTGAGACCTTTATAGTGAATGCCCCCTTATTTTTACCCAGGCTCAAAAACTGCTCATAGGAAGCAATCATGGGGTATGGAGCCTTGACCCCGGCACTGAAAAAATAACGCTGCTAGGATTACCAACAGTCGAGGTTAGTATAATGCTTCAGGACCGGGAGGGGCGTATTTGGGCGCAGATCTGGGCCGATAAACCTGCAGGGCATGCCACAATTGTTTGGGACGAACAAGCAGGAATACGGCAAAGTCAAAGTGTTTCGGGAGACAGAATTATTTGTAAGTCTGACCAGGCGGTTTTTTTGTGGATAAAGCAGGATAAAATCCTGAAAAAATTTCAGCCCGAAAAGTTTCTGAACAACGGCGCTGCCGATATTCAATGGCCTTTTGACCGTTTCCTTGAAAGCGAAGGCTTCAATATTAGCCAGGTTTTTATTGACCGAAGCGGCATGCTCTGGGCCGGCACCAACGGCTTCGGCGTGTTTAAAATCAATCTGCAAAATCCCACCTTCAAAAGTTATCTGCCCAAGACGACGCAACGCAGGATATACGAAGACACTCGGGGCAATTTGATCACCCTGGCCGACATCCACGTACAATACAGCTCTTCCCGTTTCGACCAGAGCGAACCCAATCGTTCTTTTACCGCATATCGGTATCCTTATGCTTATGGACGGTACCTGGCCTTCGATACAAACGGCAATTGCTGGACCTCGGACCCAACCGGCGAACCGGTCCTGTATTGCATCGATACCCGATCGAAAGAACGGAAGGCCTTTCCGTGGAAGGCGCGCGGTTTGTGTTTCGACAAAAACGGCAAACTGCTCGGCGCGGGCGAAGACGGATTGCATCAACTCGACCCGGCCAGCGGGCAAATCCGGATTTTCCCGTTCCGCGCACCCTTGCGGCAGCGCAGCGAGTTCTCCCATTTCCTCTGGAGAGACGCCGAAGATGTAATCTGGATATTTGGTTTTGACGGATTAGTCAAGGCGGTTCCCATGGATAGCGACTACCGCTTTGAATATTACCTCAACAACCCCGCCGACCGCTCCTCCCTGTCCTCCAATACGGTGCTGAGCGTTGCCGACGACCCACTCGAACCTCAGCGCTACCTCTGGGTGGGCACCAAGGGCGGCGGATTGAACCGCTTGGACAAAAAATCGGGCCGGTTCAAACAGTTTAAAACGGAACAAGGCCTGCCCGACAACGTGGTTTACGGGGTGTTGGCTGAAAACGCCAAACCTTTTATCTGGCTGAGCACCAACAAGGGACTGTGCCGCTTCGATGTACGCGCGGAAATGGCCAAAAATTTTACCGCCGCCGATGGCTTGCAGGACAATGAGTTCAACAGTTCGAGTTACCTGAAAATGCGGGACGGCACGATGATTTTCGGCGGCGTAAGGGGCCTGACGGTGTTCCACCCCGACAGTCTGCGGTTTAACGAACACATTCCGCAGACACGTATCGTAGGCTTGCAGGTAAATAATAAGCCGTTCGACATTTCAGGTCGAACGGCTGTTACGCTTTCATACGACCAAAACCTGCTCACCTTCGATTTTGCTGCCCTCGAATTCACCAATCCCGCCCAAAACCAGTACCGCTACCAACTGGCCCCCGTGGACAAGGACTGGGTATCGCTGGGCAACAAAAACAGCATTCAGTTTGCCAACCTGGCCCCCGGCACCTACACCTTCAAAGTAGATGGCAGCAACAACGACGGCGTCTGGAGCGGCCAACCCGCCGAGCTTCGTTTCGCCATCCGTCCGCCGTGGTACGCTTCGTGGTGGGCGTATTTGATCTACCTCGCGCTGGCCGCCGGGGCCATTTGGTGGTATTATCAGTACCTGCTCCGTC
Source organism: Saprospiraceae bacterium (assembly GCA_020849825.1). Lineage (GTDB taxonomy): Bacteria > Bacteroidota > Bacteroidia > Chitinophagales > Saprospiraceae > M3007. Next base: position 4,867 of record JADZFP010000619.1, on the reverse strand, counting down.
AACGGTTTTCCGATCAGGAAAAACAGCGGCTGCAGGAACTCGACGAGTTTAAAAGCCGCTTCTTTACCAATATCACGCACGAGTTCCGCACGCCCCTGACCGTGATGTTGGGCATGAGCGATCAATTGGCCAAGGACGAAAAAGACGAACCCAAACGCAACAAACTCGGCCTGATCAAACGCAGCGGCGAAAACCTGCTCAGGCTCGTCAATCAAATCCTGGATTTGGCCAAATTGGAGTCGAAGGCACTTCAATTGAATTACATACAGGGCGATGTGCTGGCATTTATCCGGTATGTTGCCGAAAGCCTGCACTCTTTGGCCAATGCCCAAAACCTGATGCTCCGGGTGGAAAGCGATCGGGCCAGAATTGTGATGGATTACGATCCGGAGCGCTTGCTGCAAATCGTCCACAACCTGTTGTCCAACGCCGTCAAGTTTACGCCTTCGGGCGGGAAAGTTGTCCTTCGGGCCGACGTCAAAGACCAATGGCTGCATATTTCGGTTGCCGATTCGGGCGCGGGTATTCCGCCGGAAGAATTGCCGCATCTGTTCGAGCGCTTTTTTCAGGCCAAAAACCAGGAGCACTCCAGGGCCGGCGGCACAGGCATCGGACTTTCGCTGACCCGCGAACTGGTCAGGGCCATGGGCGGCGAAATATCGGTGGAAAGCACCGTGGGGGCTGGCTCCACGTTTTTCGTGAAACTGCCCATTACCAACAACAGCGTTTTCGAGGAAAGGCCTGTCGAAATATCAAAAATCCCGACTGCCAGCCGCCGCCCCGAGGCCATATCGCCGGCCGCCGACCCCAACCGGTGGAACATTCTGGTGATCGAAGACAATCCGGACGTGGTGGACTATCTCGATGCCTGCCTGAAAGACGCCTATAACCTCGACTTCGCTTACAATGGTCAGGCGGGTATAGAAAAAGCCCTCGAATCAGTGCCCGACCTGATTGTGAGCGACGTGATGATGCCTTTCAAAGATGGCTTTGAGGTGGTGGAAAATTTGAAAAACGACGAACGCACAAGCCATATCCCCATTATTCTGCTCACCGCCAAAGCCGACGTGCAAAGCCGGCTGGCCGGTTTGCGCAAAGGCGCCGACGCTTATCTGTCCAAGCCTTTTCACCAGGAAGAACTGCTGGTGACCGTAGAAAACCTGCTGGAAACCCGCCGGAAGTTGCAACTGAAATACCAGCAAAACATGCTGGCGCCCACGCCGACGGAAGCCACTCCGGCGAGCGACACAGAGGATGTTTTTTTGCAAAAAGTACGGGCCATCGTCGAGGCCAACTACCAACAGGAAGATTTCGGCCTGCCCCAGCTCTGCCAGAAAATCGGGATGAGCCGCTCGCAATTGTTCCGCAAAATGAAAGCCCTGACCGACATTGCGCCTTCCGATCTGATCCGGACCCACCGGCTCAACAAAGCCAAAGCGCTGCTCGAAAGCGGCGCCGCCAACGTGGCGGAAGCGGCCTGGCAGGTCGGTTTTAAGGACCCTTCCTATTTTTCAAAATTATTTCAGGAAGAGTTTGGGATGGCGCCGAGCGCAACCCGCAAATAACTGAAAAACAGGTTTTTGTCGAGCGGGTAATTTCGTTGCGTGCAACGAAATTACCCGCTTTTTTTTACCCTCCGGGACGGGATTACCACTTTTTGAAACGGGATTACCCGATGCCTGCCGGGGCTTGCCGCCACTTTTGTCCCATCACTTTTTCACCCTCACCAACGAAACAGAAAATGAGTATCCAGTTCAATTTTATCAAAAACACGGGCGCATTGCTGAGTTGTCTTTTATTCAGCACGAGCACAGGCAAAGCGCAAACCGCGTTCACCGGTATCCATCAGGGTCACGAGCAGGAAGTCGCCAGCCTGGCTGGCCAGCTTGGCCACAACGCACTCTTGCTCCTTGTGGGGGCCATTGTACTGCTCGGCCTTGTCTTCATCTGCCATATTTCAAAAGCATGCCAGGACTTGAAGCCGCCGCAAAAAAGTACGGGCAGGTCCTTCCTCCTGATTTTGGTTGTTGGTTTGGGATTGTGCTTTTCGCTGGGTAGCTGCACCATGACACAACAGGCCCGGGTTGAAGATTTCCACGCTGCACCGCTTGCGGAAAACCGTACCTGCCCGATGAACCAGCATATCGACGATCAGTCCTACATGGCTTACAGGCGCAACCCCGTCAACAGCTATTCCAATTGGTATGGCCCCGTTTTTTGCAAGCGCTGCGGGCAACGCTTGAATCAAAATCGTTAGAGCCAGTCCGTCTTGCTTTTAAAATCAACAACATACGATATGAGATCAAATTATTTGTTCGCCGGCGCGTTTGATTCTCTCCGCGCGATCACCCTCAAAATTGTCAATAACTCAAAATTTTCAAACCATATGAAACGTACTGCAATTTTCGCCGTCTGCTTTTTCGCCCTGTTTTCCATCAATTTGTCGGCCCAACAAACCAACGTCTGGAAAGGCGGCGCGCCGGGGCACGAAACCGACTGGCACTACTACAAAAACTGGAGCCTTGGCCAGACGCCCGATGTTTTTGATGCCGTTGTGATTCCCGATGTTTCCACGACGACGAACCGTTATCCGCAAGTATCTTCCGGACAAATCGAGGTGCAAAGCCTCGAGATACAATCCGGCGCCGTACTGAGCTTGTCCCGTACTGCCAGTATCCTGACAGAAAATTTTGTCAGCAACGGCGCCTGCGAGGACTGCGGATTGCGGATCATACTGGAAGGAAACGACAAGCCTTCGACTGCTTCGGCGGGCAATTGATTGTCTGAGGCGCTTTTTTTTGTATTTATCAATTTCAATCAAACCAATTCCAGCGTATGAAAAACCACTTTTTTATCACCGTTTTGCTTTGCCTTGCCGGCAGTTATGCGCAGGCGCAAACGGTCAATGACGAACTTGAATTGCAGGCCTTTGCCCGTCGGTATATGGCGGCCTACAACGCACAAGACCACGTCGCCATCGGGAAAATGTACACCGACGATGCCGTGCGCATCGATCAGAATGGCCAACAAATCAAAGGCGCGGAGAACATCGCCGCCTATTTCGCGGAGCAATTCCGGCTCAACAACGCCACCCTGCTGATCCGTCAAACGGGCATCAACTGGTCGGATGCCGAGCACGCATGGGTAGCCAAAGGCAACTACGAAGTGTATGGCCGAACGTATGTGTACGATATAGAAATTGATATGGCCGGCAGCTACGCCAATGCGATGCAAAAAAAGAACGGCGAATGGAAAATAGCCAAAGCGGTACTCGGCCCGGTCGACCTGTCGGCGATTAAAGACGAAATACAAGCCCTGAACAACACCTGGGCAACGGCCTACAATGCCGGCGACGCCGCCACTATCCTGGATTTATATGCCGACGATGCCATCAGCATGCCCGACGGCGAGCCCGCACTGGTGGGCAAAGCCGCCATCAAAAAGGACCTCGAAACCTCGTTTGCGAACAGAAAAACGACCGTAACCGTCGCTTTTGAGACGAAGGAGGTATTCGGCGACGAAAGGATGGTGACCGAAACCGGTACGGTGGCAGTGAGGAACGCGGCCGGTGAACTCCTGTATACCGAGAAATACATGACGCTATGGGAAAAGCGCAAGGGCAGGTGGCTGGTTATCCGGGAGATTTACAACCATGATTCGAAGGAAAAATAGATTGTCAAATCAGTTCGTAGATAAACTCTTCAATTTCCGCCTGGCGCGCATTGGCGAAGCCCTTGTCGGAGCCGATTTTGACAAAGCCGCACTTTTCCAAAACCTTTTGCGAACCGAAATTGTCAAAAGCGACCCGGCCGAAAATCGGCCGGGTCGTTTCAATGGACAAAAACGCTTTCAGCGCTTTTGTGGCAATCCCTTGTCCCCAATATTTTCTGTCGATCCAATACGTAATTTCAGCATCGCCTTCCATCACAAACCTGGCGATACTGCCTACAATCCTATCGCCAAGGACGATTGTTTGGTTGTTTACGCCTGGGTCGCCCAGTAACTTGGTGTACTTGTTCAGAAACGCGGGTTTGTCTGTCGGGTCTTTGGGCATAAACGCAGCGAGGTAGCCTGCTTCCTTGTCCGTTTGAAACTGGAATAAAGTGTCGAGATCTGAAATTTCAGTTGGTCTGAGTTCTATGTCGGGCGCATTGTATTTCATTGTTCCGGGTTAAAAATGCTCAGGAGAAGAGTGCCTCGAATACTATTTTGTACAAGAGCATTCCAACGAGGATACCAACCCCGAATTTAAAAGCGTCTGTTTGGTGCAGTTTTTTCTTCATTTTGCTGATTGTTTAATAGTAAATTTAATGAAAGCTGGCAGGAGACTGTTGTGCCTTTGCATGTAAAAGGCGGCAAGCAAGGGTTGAGAAGGGATTTGCGATATTCGATTACATGATATGCAATTTACGAATTGGATTTAGGATTTGCGATTGAACGAAGCGCCCGATTTTGGCTTTTGAACTACTGCCGTTTTGTTACTGGCTACGAATATTCCAATTAGCGTGTTTCAAATATAATGAATGGAATCAATGATACGCACGGCAAATTCAATGAGCCGATCCTCAAGATCGTATTTGGGTGGAGTTGTTTTGTTCATAAGTTCCTACATTAATAATCCACAAGACGTCACTTCGACATTCGGTGTTCGATATTCGATATTCGATATTTTTAATTATTGAACACCGAATATCGAACACCGAACACCGAATATCGAAGTGTTAGCCCGCCCATCCCTCCCGATCCAGACTCCGGTAATGAATCGCCTCCGCCAGATCCTCGATCCATATTGTCGCTCAGGCAGCCTGAGCGACAATATGGAATACACCCTTTTAATGGCTGTTTACCCTTTATTGTTCAAACTTTA
>JADZFP010000618.1 GCA_020849825.1 Saprospiraceae bacterium | reverse complement strand
GCCGGCCAAACCGCAGGGAGTTCAAAGCCGCAATCGGGCGGGCGCCCATGGTGAAAATATCGCGGTGAATACCGCCTACTCCCGTGGCGGCGCCCTGGTAGGGCTCGATAGCGGAAGGGTGATTGTGGCTTTCGATCTTGAAAGCGCAACCCAGTCCGTCGCCAATGTCTACAAGACCGGCATTCTCCTCCCCTGCCCCGACTAAAAGTCGTTTTCCGCTGCGCGGAAGGGTTTTCAGTTGGACGATCGAGTTTTTGTAGGAACAGTGTTCGCTCCACATGACCGAATAAACCGACAGTTCCGTAAAGTTGGGCGCTCGCCCCAGGATCTCGTGGATTTTTTCGAATTCTTCGGGAGTGAGGCCCAGGGTACGGGCGGTTTCGAGGGTAGGCAATGACTCGACTGTGGCCATTAAAAAAAGGCAGCGTAAGAAAAGTGAACGGTTGCTGATTTCAAGCCGCAAAGGTAGCAAATGGGCAACCAATATCATCTATCGGGATAAGCGTTGTCATTGCCCTCCTCCTGCCACAAGAAGGAGTTTTGTAGTGTAAAAAATTGATTTTCAAACTAAAATGACTGTCGTGCAAGTTCAACTACATCCGGAAATGACCATAGCGGAATTGAGTCAATCCGTGCATTCTGTTTTCCCTTTTCTAAAAATCGAGTGTTTTACGGCGCCTCATGACGCTTTTGAGGGGAGCCAGGCCAGGTTTATGGTAAAAGACCACGATACTCCCTTGAGCAAGTTAAATCCTGGTATTGAAGCCGGAATGCTGGAAATTCGGCCTGATATTACAGTCAGGAATTTCGAAGCCGATTTGGAAAGTCGCTTCGGCTTGAACGTCCAGATTTTTCGCAAATCGCATCAGGTTTGGCTGGCAACCAGCGTGACGGATCACCTCACCCTGGCGGAACAAAACCGCAAAGGCGAAACTGCCGAACATCCGGATGAAATGACGGACGAACCGCTGGATTACCGTGAACAGGATTGATCCTCCTGTGTATTTTCAGATGAAAATATTTGCCTTAACATCAACAAGTTAAATCATGAAAACCATCCTCGTTCCTACCGATTTTTCCAGTGCTTCCGCCAATGCGCTTCGTTACGCGGGCGCTATTGCCAGCCAGTCAGGAGCCGAACTGGTGGTCCTGCACGTCGTATTTCCCAATGAGGGCGTCGACAACAACGTTTACGCGGCCTTCTGGTCGGACGATTATCTGGCCCAACGGGAAAAAGACCTGAAAGACTGGGTGCGCCGTCAGCAACGCGGCCAAAGCGGCGATGCGGTACCGACACGTTTTGAATGTCTGGTGGGATTTCCGATCCCTTCCATCACCGAAGTCGCCGAAAAGCATAAAATTGACCTGATCGTGATGGGAACAACCGGCGCCACGGGACTCCGGGGCGTCTTTCTGGGCAGCGTTGCCGCCGGTATGATTGGCCGGACGGATATTCCACTCATTGTTGTGCCCAAAAAGGCGCAGTACTTCCCGAACAGCCCGGCCGTATTCGCCACCGATTTCCACTTTCGCATCGAATCGATGGGGCTGAAGGTGCTGCACACCTTGCTGGGCATGCACAAAATGCCTTTGAAAGTCGTGCACATTATCGACAAGCCCGGCGAAAGAGAAGTGCAGGAGAAAGAAACGGCATTGACAAAAAAACTGGGAGACATCCCCTTTGATATGCATTACCTGCATGATCGGGACGCTGCCCAGGCTATTTCCAACTTTATCGAAGCGACCGATTCCGGACTCTTGATCGCTGTTGCACACGAGCACAGCTTGCTGTACAAAATTTTCAACGAGAGCCTTACCCGCAAACTGGCGCACCGGATTCATGTTCCGTTCCTCGCCCTCCACGATAAAAAAAGAAACTGATTTTCAGTAAGGATCGTTTTTCAACAAGAGGCTGTCTCATAAGCTGTTGTAGCCAGGAGTCAGCCTCTTTTTTTATTGTACTGCCCCCCAAACACGACGGAACGCGTACCTTTCGGTCGCAAACTTGTTCCATGCCCTACCCTTTCGCCACGCGTTGTTTAGCAGCTGTCTGGTTATTCATTAGTACTGCTATTTTTTGCCCCGAACTTGCTTTCTCACAGGAAATGGAGCAAACGCCAACGCGTGATTCCTCCCTCCGCATTTTTGCCGTACCGGTTGTGGTGTATACCCCGGATACGTACTGGGCGTTTGGTGCTGCCGGCATTGTTACATTCAAAGGCAAGCCCTTGCGATCAAGCGTGTCGTTTGGTATCAACTACACGCAACGCAAACAAATTCTGGTCAATTTCCCGTTCCAGTGGTTTAGTCCGGCGGGTTACTGGAGGGCATACGGCGAACTCGCCTGGTACCGCTATCTGTACCAGTATTTTGGCGTAGGGAACTCCTACCCGAATGATTACCTTGAAAAATACGTCGCCCAATACCCGCGTGCGCGGTTGTCCTTGTTGCGTCGCTTGCGGACCAATCAGTTGGCAGGGCTGCGTCTGGGTTTCGACGCATACCGGATTTTGTCGGTCGACGAGGGTGGCGAACTGGCCGCGGGCAAGGTTGCCGGAACCGGCGGCGGTATTTCTTCCATTCTCGGCCCGGTGTGGTTGTTTGATTCCCGGGATAATCAATTTTACCCCGGCAAAGGCATACTGATTGAATCCACACTGTTTGGGGAAAGTCCGCTGTGGGGCAGCAGTTTTTCGTACCTGCGCTTCTCGCTGGAATCGAGCCGTTATTTTACTTTTCTGAAAAACAACGTTTTAGCCCTGCATTTTCTTGGTCAGACAAGTGCCGGAAACCCGCCTTTTTACGGCATGGCGCAACTGGGTGGCGCCCGATTGTTGCGAGGGTATCCATTGGGTAAATATCGCGACCGCCATGTGTTGCTCGTGCAGGCCGAGTATCGGTTTCCGATCTTTTGGCGGTTCAAAGGAGTGGTGTTCGGTGGTACCGGTAGCGTGTTTGGCACACCCGGCGAACGCCTGCGATGGCGCCCTAATGCCGGGGCCGGTCTGAGGTTTGAGTTCGACCGCAAACAGCATATTCACCTCCGGATGGATTACGGCATCGGGGCGCATAATTCCGGGTTTTATCTTACTGTAGGTGAAGCATTTTGATCAGTGCGGGTATCAAAACCGCGCGACAACCGAAACCGAATTTTTTGTCCGCCTTACGGTTCCGCCCGGCTCGAACACCTCGGCGTACAAGATATAAATGCCCGGACGAACCCGGATGCCATCGTCGGCATCGCCGTCCCAGCGAAGCAGCCCTTCCGTACCAATCAGTTCCTGCCGAAGCAGTTTTTTTACCGGAATGCCCTCCGCGTCATAAATCGTAAAAGTGGCGAAGTAACCGGGGCCGGGCAACAGATACTGGATCGCCAGAAAATCTTCAAAACCATCGTCGTCGGGCGACAAACGGGCCAGCGGGAGTTGGATCAGTTGGTCGGCATTGTCAAAATTGCCTTGAAAACGCTGTGAATTGGGCTGCGTGGGCGTCCCCGCTGCTCCCTGCGCGGGCTTTGCCGCGGAGGTCCAGTTGGCAGCATCGTTGGTAAACCCTTCCGCGCGGATGCGTTCGAGGGCAACGCCTTCCTGTTCGGAGGAAGTGAGCAGTGCGTTGTGCCATTCGGCAGTATAATTGAGCGAATCAACGACGATTTTTTGCCCGTTTTCGCTCCAAAACAACGTGACGTTGTCCGATCGGTCGGTCAACGACGGTAAGTCCTGAAACAGCAGCCAGTCGGGGCGGACATGGGCAAAACGCGCCGCCACGTCGAGCGGCTTTGGTGTAAACACCAAATACTCTCCGGGCAGAAACTGGCGCTCAATCCCGATTTTTTGCGGCAGTGTTGTTGGCCGGGCATAGTTGGCCAGGGTGAAATCGGTCAGGTCGAATATCTTGTTGCTGCGGTTGTAAATTTCCACGTAACGACCTCCGTCGGGCATCGGATTGAACAAAATTTCATTGATCACCAAATCCTGCCATTCCGGTTGTTCGGGCACCCCCAGTCGCACCGTATCGGCGGCATCGATGCTGTTACCGCTGCAATCGATCAATTCAGGACCGAAACTGAGCGTGTATACCGTCTGGCTTAGCATCGGCGTGCTCAGGTTGAGCAAAACGAACGCCTGGTCGTTGTCGACAAAACCCGCCGATGCGACCGATAAAGCCGGCTGAAACTGAAAAACACCGGGGTCCAGCAGGGCGGAAGCATCCAGCCCTTCCGTGAAATAGAGTTGTATCTGGCTTGCATTCAGCGGGAAAGCCCGCAGTACCCGGGGAGCAGTCAGATCACCGGCCGGATCATATGCCGCGTTTCTTCGCCCGGGCGTTCCGCCGGCGGGAAGCGGGCAACTGCGCCAGTTTTCCTTGCCCAGGCAGGGCAGATCCGGATTGATGCGTTCGAGCGACCAACCGCCTCCCGATTTGTCGGAATCGGTATGCCAGGCAGCGGTATAACGGATGCGATCGATTGCTGCGCCATTGTTGGGCAGCGTCAGGTTGACTGTTTCCTCGTCGTCGTTCAGAGAAGGAAAACCACTGAGGGCCAGTACGTTGGACGTAGTCGCTTGCAAAAGCGGCAAACTGTTGGGGTGACACAGGACCAGCATGGAATCGGGCGGAAGTACAAAGTCGGGCAGCGTGTATTTGGTGACGCCGGCGTCCGAAAATTCCAGATTGGCCAATTGGATAAACTTGCCCGAACGATTGATGATTTCCACCCACTCCGCCGCTGGCAATCCCTGCAGCGGCTCCGGTTTGAACATGATTTCATTGAACAAAATATCCTGATAAACCGGTATTTCCGCCCAGCCGAATACCGTCGGCCCTGTATTGAGCACCGGATTTCCGCTGCAATCGGTCAGTTCCGCACCAATAGTGATGTTATAAGAAACCCCGGAGATTAACGGCGTGCCCAGCGTGATCTCGATCAGCGATCGGTCTCCGCCTGGGAAAAAAGCGGCTGTGACCGCGATGGAGGGATTAATGACGTATTGATCCAGCTGGCCGATGGTGGCTTCATCCAGACCTTCGGAAAATTGCAGCCTGAGGGTATTGGGCCCCATCGATGTAACGTCCAGGAGTTGAGGTCGTATGGTATCCGGCGTATCCGAAAACCCGGAATTGCGTCGCCCGGGCGTACCGCCGGAAGGATCGGCGCTCGACATCCAGTTGGCCGCGCCCAGGCAGGGCAAGTTGGGGTTGATCCGTTCGAGGGTCCAGCCTCCCTCTGCCTTGTCGGGATCGGTGTGCCAGGCTGCTTCGTAAACCACCTGATTAATCACTTCACCGTCGCTGCGGGCCAGTATCAACCAGTCGCTGGCGTTGTTGAGCGACGGGAAACTACTCAATGCCAGTACATTGGGCGTAATGGCAGACAATGCGGCAGCACTGCTCGTGGCGCACAACACGACGATAGAATCGGGCGGCAGTACATAGTTGGGCAGCGTTGCCACTACCCCACCCGATTCGCCAAATGTCAAAGTTTGAAGGTTGACGTATTTGCCGGATCGGTTGAAAATTTCGGCCCATTCGAGATCGGGCAGCCCGACTACCGGACTTGGGTCGGCCATTATTTCATTGATTACCAGATCGAAATTGGCGGCCGTTTCAATCTTTATAAATTGAAAATCAACAGTTTGGGAAGCGCTTGTGTTTCCCGCCAGGTCTGCCACTTGAGAGGCGGTCAGTTGATAGGCGCCGCTCTGTGGCAATGGCTGGGCCAGCACGATTCGCGCGACCGAGTTGTTGCCCGGCGCCAGTCCTGCCGATACTGGCTGGCCTACAGTGCTTATGCTGAAATTGGATGCCAACGAGGCAGAAACCGGATCAAGCGCCTCGCTGAATGCCGCTTCGATGGTGGTGTCGGACGTCGCTTGCGCATTGAGCAAAACGGGAGGCGTCGTATCGGGCAGGTCGGGTTGGATATTGAGGTTATCGAAGAAAAATTTGTCTTTTCGGGTAGGGGAATACACGCATTGCAGCCCGAACCACCGGTTTTCACCGCCGGGATAAGTCGCGTCGTTTACTGTAAATTCCAGTTGAAAGGCGCTCCCCTGGGGTTGCGCTTCCAGCGTCCAGTCGCCCGCGGTATTCTTACGCATGCGGATTTTGCCGGCCACAGGCTCATTGGCCACCAAACCGGGCGTGCCGGTAGCCAGCAGTGTTTTTACGCCTGCATCCTGCCGAAACATACGAATGGCGTCGGCAGAGCCGTTTTCCCCGATTTCCAGAAAGTACCCGTTGGCAATATTGAGATCGGCTTGATCGGCCAGCAAATACACCCTTAACAGGTTGGCAGCCGAGGGTGCAAACTCCATCAGAATATCGATCTGCCAAACTGCGCTGTCGGGGATGTTACCCTGCACGACTAGTATGGAAGTGCCGGCGTCCGGTGCATTGAGTTGCAATTGCCCCGTACCTTCGACGATAAAGTTCGATACATTCCCGGTCCATGCGGGGTTTTGCAAAAAATCGCCGTCGGAAAAATCGTCGGTTATTTGTGCGCAAACCTCGCGGGTCGACAAAATGGCGAACAGTAACAGCAAGGCCAGGCGGAAAAAAGTCTGCATATCGGAGCGTTTTTAACGCGGGAAAGGTACGGAGAGCGGCAGGTTTGCGCCATTTTTGCCGCATGCGAACCTGCTTATTTTTTACCGCTTGTCTTTTTTGGATCGGCTGTAGCGACATCTCGACCGACAAACCGACGCTTGCCGTAATGGCGGATAAAATCGCCGTAAGGGAACAGGCCGGTGAAAAAAGCCGCGAAATCGCCAGCGTTACCAAAGGGGAAAAACTGACCGACCTGGGGCGGGTAAGCAATTTCGTGAGCAATATCCGACTGGGAGACAGCCTGTTGCAAGGCCCCTGGATCGAGGTTGCCCTGCGCGACGGGCGCAGCGGTTGGGCGTTTGCCGCGGCATTGAGCCCGCAGGGCGACCGGCTCGAATGGTTGTTGCAAAAAAAGATGCAGTGCTTTTTCGGGGCAGACCTCAGCGCCAGGCGGAATATGTGGCTGAATGATCAAAAGCAGATGAATACGGAATCGGATGTGGCCCGTCAGTATAAAGCGTCGATGGCCCTGCGCGACGCCGTGATGGCCCGTCTGGCTGCGCGCTCCGAACCCGGCGAAGCCGATCTGACGCCGGATTTTTTCTGGCTCAATGATGCACTGCCGGGCTTCGTCGTACAACGCATGGACGAAAGCGGACGTGTATTTTGCTTCGCAGATTACCGGATTTGGCAACAAGCAGCCCGCTCGACACCCGGCGAACAGGACGACCGATTTTTTGATCTGAAACAGCAAATGTTTCCCTTTGACAGCATCGAGTCGAAATTTCCGGTTTGGACATTTCAGACATCCCTGGAAGAAGGAAACAGCCGGCTTGGCGCGG
>JADZFP010000617.1 GCA_020849825.1 Saprospiraceae bacterium | reverse complement strand
TCCCCAACCCCCGTTAACCATTCGTTTGTAGAAAATTGACCGTACATTCGTCACAAAGGGCAGATTCTTGCGTTTGCTATTTTAACAATAGCGCAGGCAGCCAACCCTGCACCTGATTTTTTTGTTCAACACTTTACCTTTCGATTTGCGATGCAGAATTTCTCCCGGCTTTTTGGCCAGCCTGATTTTGATCAAATTCTAACGGACATGAAACTCAAACCGTCCCTGATTTTTTTCTCCTTCCTCGGGATCATCGGGGTTGCCTTTTTTGTCAACCGAATCAATCCTTTTTTCGGCAACGACCCCAATCCTCAAAAAGAATCGGCCCTTGCGCGCACCATTCTGGGCGGGCTTGAGCGCATGCACTTTCAGCCCAAAGCCATCAATGACGACTTTTCCAAACAGGTATACGAGCTCTACCTGAAAGACCTCGACGGCGGCAAACGCTTTTTTACGCAGGCCGACATCGACCAGATGGCGCCTTTCCAAAACCAGCTCGATGACCAGCTGCAAAACGGCACCTTCGAGTTTTTCAACGTCTCCGTCCAACTCATCGACCAGTCGCTGACGAAAACCCAGGGCTGGTACCGGGAAATTCTGGCCAAACCGCTCGATTTCTCTCAAAACGTGACGCTCGAAGCCGACGGCAAAAAACTCAGCTGGGCCAAAAACGACGCGGAACTGCGCCAGCGCTGGGAATCCTGGATGAAATACGAAGTGCTCAACCGCGTCACCGACGAACAGGAAAAGCAGGATAAACCGGGTTTTACCGGCGAGAAAAAATCGTTCGAAACCCTCGAAGCCGAGAGCCGCCAGAAAGTGCTCGACGTGTACGACAAGTGGTTCAAACGCCTGGAAAAAATGGACCGCGACCGCCGGATGGAAATCTATCTCAACGCCGTGACCAACGTGTTCGACCCGCACACGGGCTACTTCTCGCCCAAGGAAAAAGAAAACTTCGACATCCAGATGTCGGGCAAACTCGAAGGCATCGGCGCCCGCCTGCAAAGCGACGGCGAAAAAACCACCGTCACTGAAATCGTAGCCGGCGGCCCGGCCTGGAAAGACGGCACCCTTCAGCCCAAAGACGTGGTGCTGAAAGTCGGCCAGGAAGGCGCCGAACCGATCGACGTTATGGGCTTCGATATCGACGACGTCGTGTCCAAAATTCGCGGCCCCAAAGGCACCCGCGTCTACCTGACCATCCAGAAACCCGACGGCTCGGTGAAAGAAGTGGTGATTACCCGCGACGTGGTCATCATGGAAGAAGGCTTCGCCAAATCCCTGATCCTGCGCAGCAACCAGACGCCCGACGCCAAGGTGGGCTATATTTATCTGCCCAAGTTTTACGCCGATTTCACGCCCCAGGGCCTCACTTCCTGCGCACAGGACGTGGCCAAGGAAGTGGAAAAACTCAAAGGCGAAAACGTCAAGGGCATTATCCTCGACCTGCGCAACAACGGCGGCGGTTCGCTGCGCGACGTGGTGCAGATGTCGGGCCTGTTTATCGAACAGGGCCCTATCGTACAGGTGAAAAGTCGCTCGAAAAACCCCGAGATCATGGAAGACCTCGATCCGAGGGTGCAATACGGCGGTCCGCTCATCGTCATGGTCAACGGATACAGCGCCTCGGCTTCCGAAATTCTGGCCGCCGCCATGCAGGATTACGGCCGCGCCCTCATCGTCGGCGCCAGCAAAACTTACGGCAAAGGCACCGTGCAGCGTTTCTTCGATCTGGACAACGCCACGGGCGACAATTCCGTTAAACCGCTGGGACAGATGAAAATCACCGTCCAGAAATTCTACCGCATCACCGGTAAAACCACTCAGCTCGACGGCGTTACGCCCGACATCGTCCTGCCGGATTTCTACAACCTGCTCGACAACGGCGAACAGGAAAACGATTACCCCCTGCAGGCCAATACCATTCCCGCCGTCGACTTCAACCAGAATGCCTATCGCATTTCCGATGTGGCACAGTTGCGCACGGCCAGCAATACCCGCGTAGCCGCCGACCCGACTTTCAAACTGGTGTCGGACAACGCCGTTCGGCTGAAAAAGCTGGAAGACCAGACGATTTACCCGCTCCAATCGGAAAAATTCCGCCTCTGGGACCAGCGCCAAAAACAGGAAAGCGACCGCTACGAAAATATCTTCAAACCCATCGACGGCTTCGTTGTCGAAAACCTGGCCGCCGACCTGCCCCAGATCCAGAGCGACACCAGCCGCGCCGCCCGCAACCAGGACTGGATCAAAGACCGCACAAAAGACATCCAGCTCTACGAAACCCTGCGCATCATGCAGGATATGATCCGGATGGATGGTGTGGCGGGGAAACAATGAAGATGAGGATTTGAGGATTTGAGGATGCGAGGATTTGAAAAAAGGGTTATTTCTGCTCTCTATTTCGATAGCTTATTCATGAATTTAACGCTATCAGAGTGCAGAAATAACCCTTTTTTCAAATCCTCGCATCCTCGCATCCTCAAATCCTCATCTCCCAACCATCTCCTCCGGCCGCACCCACTCGTCGAACTCTTCGGCGCTGAGGTAGCCGAGTTTGACGGCGGTTTCTTTCAGGGTGCTGCCTTCGCGGTGGGCGGTCTGGGCGATCTCGGCGGCTTTGTAGTAGCCGATTTTGGTATTGAGCGCCGTGACGAGCATGAGCGAGTTGTTCACGTGTTTGCGGATGTTGTCGTGCAGCGGTTCGATACCCACGGCGCACTTGTCGTTGAACGAGACGCAGGCTTCGCCGATCAGGCGGGCCGAATGCAGGAAGTTGTAGATCATGACCGGTTTGAACACGTTCAGTTCGAAATGGCCGGTCGCGCCGCCGATGTTGATGGCGACGTCGTTGCCGAGCACCTGGGCAGCCACCATGGTGAGCGCTTCGCACTGGGTGGGGTTCACCTTGCCGGGCATGATGGAGGAGCCGGGTTCGTTGTCGGGGATAAAGATTTCGCCGATGCCCGAACGCGGGCCGGAAGACAACATGCGGATGTCGTTGGCAATTTTCATCAGGCTCACCGCCACGGTTTTCAGGGCGCCGTGGCTTTCCACGATGGCGTCGTGGGCGGCCAGCGCTTCGAATTTATTGGGCGCCGTGACGAAAGGCAGCCCGGTAAGCGCCGCGATATGGTGGGCTACGTTTTCGGAATAGCCGGCCGGCGTGTTGATACCCGTGCCGACAGCCGTGCCGCCGAGCGCGAGTTCGCTGAGGTGTGCAAGGGAGTTGCGGATGGCGCGCAGGCCGTGATCGAGCTGGGCGACATAGCCCGAAAACTCCTGGCCCAGGGTCAGCGGCGTGGCGTCCATGAAGTGTGTGCGGCCGATTTTGACCACATCCATGAAGGCCTGCGATTTGGCGTGCAGGGTATTGCGCAGTTTTTCGATACCCGGCAGCGTCACTTCGATCAGCATTTTATACGCTGCGATGTGCATGGCGGTGGGGAAGGTATCGTTGGACGACTGCGATTTGTTCACGTCGTCGTTGGGGTGCAGGGCTTTTTGTTCGTCGGTGAGTTGGCCGCCGCTGAGCACATGGGCGCGGTAGGCGACCACTTCATTAACGTTCATGTTGGATTGGGTGCCCGAACCCGTTTGCCACACCACGAGCGGGAACTGCTCGTCGAGTTGGCCGGCCAGAATTTCGTCGCACACGCGGCCGATCAGGTCGCATTTTTCCTTGGGCAGCACGCCGGCTTCAAAATTGGTCAAAGCGGCTGCTTTTTTCAGGTAAGCGAAAGCCCGGATGATCTCGATCGGCATCCGGTTGGTGTCGCGGGCGATTTTGAAATTGTCGATCGAGCGCTGGGTTTGCGCGCCCCAGTAGACGTGGGCGGGTCCCTGTACCTTGCCCATGGTGTCTTTTTCTATGCGATAGTCCATGTGTGGGAAATTTGGTATGATTTTATCGATTCGGCATCGGTTGCCGTTTGCGCCGCAAAAGTAGCGCGGTTCGCGGCGGCGATGAAACGAAATTGATACTTTAGCGTTAGTGCAGTGAAGTTTTACATTTGCCCGACCCCGTGCAAAAAACCGGACACGACGATTGCCCATGATTCGAATATTTATCACCGACGATCACGCCATGGTGGCGGCAGGCGTTGCCACCTTGCTGCGCGATGAAAAAGATTTCTCCCTGATTGGCCAGGCCAATACCGGCAAAGAAGCGATTGAAAAAGTATTGCAGGAGCGCCCCGACGTGTTGTTGCTCGACATCAATCTGCCCGACAGTTCCGGCCTGGAAGTATGCCGCAACGTGCATGCCGAGGCCCCGGAAGTAAAAGTGCTGGCGCTTT
Source organism: Saprospiraceae bacterium (assembly GCA_020849825.1). Lineage (GTDB taxonomy): Bacteria > Bacteroidota > Bacteroidia > Chitinophagales > Saprospiraceae > M3007. The sequence continues at coordinate 820 of JADZFP010000617.1, read as the reverse complement.
CCATGCTCAATGAAGAAAGCTACATTACAGCCATGATCGGGGCGGGCGCATCGGGTTATTTGCTGAAAAACAGCGATAAAGACGAACTGATCGCAGCCATAAGGGCATTATCGGCGGGTAAAACCTATTTCAGCCGCGATGTCACCGATATTGTGATGCACAGCCTGGGCCGCAAACAGGATGACAAAACCGCTACCGCGCCACCCAAAATCAGCCGTCGCGAACTGGAAGTGCTCAAACTGATCGTCGACGAATGCACGACCCAGGAAATTGCCGGCAAACTGTTTTTATCCGAAAAAACCGTCGAAAGTCACCGCGCCGCCCTGCTCACCAAACTCGGCGCCCGCAATACCGCCGGCCTCGTCAAAATGGCGCTGAAATGGGAATTGTTGAAAGATGAATAAACGTCGGTCATTGCTCCTTCCTTTGCTCCGAAACGCCGCCGGAAGCATATTGGTCCTGCTGCTCGCCGCCGGCCGGCTGAACGCGCAAGCCGATTTGTTCCGCGAAAAATCGTTCAAGCAAATACAGGACGACCTTTCCGGCGCCATCGAATCGCGCGACCCCGCCCGGCAAGCCCTGGCCTGGTACACCTGGGCGCTGTACGACGAACAAAAAGCCGGCAACCGCGACTCCGTGTACGCCTACATGGACAAAAGCGCGGCCCTTTACCTCTCTATCGGCGACACCGTACACTACTACCGCGTCAGAAACGAACTCGCCCGCCGGATGGCCGGCCGCGACCGTACCGATGAAGCCCTGCGCACCCAATTGCCGGCCCTCGAATATGTCCGCCGCCAACACGACCAGGCCCTCCCGG
>JADZFP010000616.1 GCA_020849825.1 Saprospiraceae bacterium | reverse complement strand
TCTCGCTGGGTATAGCCAAGGGCGCCTACGAAGCCTCCGTTCGTTATGCCAAGGAGCGGCATCAGTTCGGGCAACCGATCGCCAATTTCCAGGCGATCAGCTTCAAATTGGCCGATATGGCCACCAGCATCGAAGCGGCTGAATTGCTGACCCGAAATGCCGCTGATTTAAAAAACAACAAACAGCCCCATACCCGTGAGGCTGCCATGGCCAAATACTATGCCTCCGAGGTCGCCGTGCGGGTAAGCACCGATGCCGTACAGGTACACGGCGGATACGGCTATACCAAGGATTTTCCGGTTGAAAAATTCTACCGCGATTCCAAACTCTGTACCATCGGAGAAGGTACATCCGAAATTCAGAAACTGGTGATTGCCAGGGAAGTGCTGAAAGGCTGACCCAAGCTTTCCCATAGTTTGTTTTGTTTTGCTGCCCTTGCCGTCTCCCGGCAAGGGCAATTTTTTTTATTTTCTATCCGAAGCTTCTCACCTTTGCAGCCACATATTTCACCATGAAGATTCATACGCTCGACCTGGAATTTCAGGGCCTCGACCACTCTATCGCAGTATTTCTGCTCGAACACCCCTCCGGGCTGGCGCTGGTAGAATGCGGCCCTGCCTCTACCCTGCCCCACCTGGACGATGCAATCCGGCAAAAAGGCTTTAATCCAAATGACATTCAGACTGTTTTTTTGAGCCATATCCATTTCGACCATGCCGGGGCTGCCTGGGTATGGGCCGAAAGGGGCGCTGACATATGGGTACACCCCAAAGGATTGCCGCATTTGGCAGCGCCGGAAAGGCTTTACAATTCGGCACGGCAGATTTATGGCGATGCCATGGACCGGCTATGGGGCGAAATGCGGCCTATTCCGATGGATCGGCTTCATGCGCCCGAACATGGCCAATCCGTCGATTTGTTCGGGATGCCAATGGTTGCTCATTATACACCCGGGCATGCAATCCATCATATCGCCTGGCAATTGGGAGAAGGCGCCGGCTCGGTGGTTTTTACCGGCGACGTCGCGGGCGTACGTATCGGCAGCGGCCCCCTGCAGCCGCCTTGCCCGCCGCCCGATATTGATGTGGAAGCCTGGCAGCAATCCATCCAATTGTTGCGCGATCTGCCGTCGGAAACGCTGTATCTGACGCATTACGATGCCGTTTATGAGAAAAACAGGCATTTGGACGCTCTGGAAAACAATCTTTTGTCGTGGGCAAACTGGATGAAGCCGTACGCCGAAATGCCTGAGCCGCCAGCCGATCTGGTTGAGCAATTCAAAGCTTTTGTTGCCGCTCAACTAAAAGAGGCAGGTGCGGACGAATATTTGACCCAACGCTACGAAGCCGCCAATCCGGCCTTTATGTCTGTCGCCGGCCTGATGCGTTATTGGAAAAAGAAAATGACCCGGTAGACTTGCCGGTCGCAAAAAAACAGGACCATTGAACGCAAAAGAAATACTACAAAAAATTGAAGGCCAGCACATTCTCGTTGTTGGCGACGTGATGCTCGACCGCTATCTGACCGGCACGGTGAGCCGCATTTCACCGGAGGCCCCGGTGCCTGTAGTGCTGCAGCGCGGCATGGAAGACCGGCTGGGCGGGGCGGCCAATGTTGCGCTCAATATCCGCGCCCTGGGCGGTCATCCGATTTTGTGCAGCGTAGTTGGAAATGACGCCGACGGCGGAATTTTTCAGGCACTGTTGCCACAGCATGGCATCAGTCCGGAAGGTTTGCTGCGCTCCTCTCAGCGCCGGACAACCGTCAAAACGCGCGTATTGGGCAATAATCAACAAATGCTGCGGATCGACCAGGAAGACACCGGCGATATTACGCCGGAAGAAACCGGAGCCCTGGTCCAAATCGTCCGGAATTTGCTGGATTCGGGAAAAATAAAGGCTGTTATTTTTCAAGACTACAACAAAGGCGTGCTGACGCCGGACTTGATCGAATCACTCATCTCCTTGGCGCGGGAGCGGGGCGTGTTGACCACTGTAGATCCCAAAAAAGCCAATTTTTTTGCCTACCGGAATGTCGATTTGTTTAAACCCAATTTGAAAGAAATACGCGACAGCGCACCGTTTCCGGTACAAACCGACCCGGATTCTCTCGCAAATGCATCCGATTACCTGCGCAATCGCCTGAATAACCGGCTGACCATGATCACCTTGTCTGAAAAAGGCTTATATTTGGATTCCGGGGATGGGGATGGGCGGATTTACCCGACCGTTGCGCGAAACATTGCCGACGTTAGTGGCGCAGGCGATACCGTGATAAGTGTGGCAACGCTGGGGCTCGCGGCGGGACTTTCGTTGGAAACGATCGCCGTATTGTCCAATTTATCGGGAGGACAGGTATGTGAATTCCCGGGAGTGGTGCCGGTGGATTGTGCGATTCTCGAACGTGAATTTGATCGTTGGTTACACCAAACAACATAAGTCATGAAAGCCTTTTTCGCCTCCGTAATCGGTCTCGGATGTTTTTTCCAGGCCACCAGTCAGGCTTTTTTTTCGCCAGACACTGTATTAGTTCAAAATTTCCAGGAAGATCCGTCCGATGTAATGCTGACGCTTCCCACGGGCTACGATTTGGAGTGGGTTAATTTTAACCAGGATGGCACCCATTCCACCTGCGCTCAAAATTTTGGGGTCACCCCTGGCGAGTGGTACCATGAAAGTGATCTGGGTACCAATGAGCCCTCCAACAACAGTTGTTTTACCAGTTGTTCTTTCCGGGCCGGCATCTTTCTTCAAAATCGCAACTGGTTGATTACTCCGCCGATATACGTGGCAAATGGCAGTTACCAGTTGTCGTGGAAGTCGCTCGCATTGCAGGGGCCCTTGTACTGCGACGGCTACAAAGTGTTGGTGTCAGCCGGCTCAAACGACCCACTGGCCGATGTCTATGAATAC
>JADZFP010000615.1 GCA_020849825.1 Saprospiraceae bacterium | reverse complement strand
CGGCAACTTTGGACGAAGAAATCACCATCGTTCAAAACCGCGTGGAAGCCCTGGGCCGCACGCTCGACCTGCCTTCCGATGCCTCCACCGTGGCAGAGATCAGACGCCTGGTGACCATTTTCCGCGAATTGCGCAGCGGCAAAACGGCCGACGGCAAGGAAAAACTCAAAAGCCCCAGCGCTACCCTCAGCACAGCCGAAGCCATCTCCGTTGTGCACCAGGGGCAAGCGCTCGCCACGCATTTCGGCGACGGCGCGTTGAGCGCCCACGACCTGGCGGCCGGACTGGTGGGCGCCATCGTCAAAGACCCGGGCGCCGACAGCGCCGTCTGGCAGGAATACCTCGAAACCGTGGTCAAACGCCGGTCCGACTGGCAGGATCTGTACCGGGCTTGCAAGGATTTGGGATAAATGTTGCTCGAACCATCACTATACGCCGACCTGTGCCTGGCCCGCCAACGCGGCGAAAAACGCCTGGCTGTATTGCTCGACCCCGACAAATTGCCGCCGGGACGGCTCGAAAAAACCGTGGCGCTGGCAGCCGAAGCCGGCGTACATTACTTTTTTATCGGCGGTAGCCTGGTGGTCAACGACCGCCTCGACGAGCTGTTGGGCGAAATCCGCCGGCGCTGCACCATCCCTCTGGTGCTCTTTCCGGGCAATTCCTTTCAACTCAGTTATCGCGCCGACGCCATTCTCCTGCTTTCCCTCATCAGCGGGCGCAACCCCGAACTTCTGATCGGACAACACGTGATCGCGGCGCCTTTTTTGAAATTGTCGCCCCTCGAAATCATCTCCACCGGCTACATGCTGGTCGACGGCGGGGTAACGACCGCCGTTCAGTACATGTCGAACACCCTGCCCATACCCGCACACAAAGACGATATTGCCGTTTGTACGGCCATGGCAGGTGAAATGCTGGGACTGAAAATGCTCTACCTCGAAGCCGGCTCCGGCGCCCGGCAACCCGTACCCACCCGCATGATCGAAGCCGTACGGGGCGCCGTCGACATTCCGCTGCTCGTGGGCGGCGGTATCCGCAACGCCGCGCAGGCTGTCGAGGCCTGGAAGGCCGGCGCCGATGTGGTAGTGGTCGGGAATGCGCTGGAAGAATCGCCGGAACTGATTCGGGAATTGATGCGCAGCGCCAAAATACCAGGCGGTTGAGGCAGATTTAATGCCCGTAAAGAAGAGACTCTCCGAATGTTGGGGACCGATCAGCATTATGCCGCGATGCGGCAAACGGAGGCGTATCTATTTCTTTGGGTAACATTTATGATAAACCCGCGGGAATATATCCACCCCGAACAGCCGCATCGCAGCGAAAATTATTGCCGGGCGATCATCAAAGGCCTGACCCCTGCATACCGGGCATTTTCCACCCGGATAACGTACCAGCCGGGCGGTAACTGATGTACGTCGAAAGCAGCGCGGTCTTGCCCGTCGGCCAGATGTTGCGTCAGCAGCATTTTTCCCGAGGCGTCATAAATACTGACCCGGGTTTCGCTCAGATCGGAGCGGCTGAATGCGATCCAGACCTGTTCCTGCGCCGGGTTGGGGTACACCTGAAAGGCCAGCGTGGTTTTGTCCGGCGAATTGGCGCCCAGGCTGAACGGCTGAATAATAAATTTCGGGGTGCCGAAGTATCCGCCGTCGCTGTCGGTTACCGTAAACCGGAAATAGTCCTGATCGAGGTCGCCGCCGTAGTCGAAATAACGAATAGCGCCGTTGTCGAGGTCGGCCTGGGTAAACTGATCGCCGGGCTGCATGATGCCGCCCCAGTTTTTCTCGAGGTGTCCCAGGTGTGGCGCAGTGACGAGGGTGTACACCAGTTCGGAGGGCGCATTATCGGCATCTTCGGTTTTCAACAAATCGGTCGTGATCGGAGCATTCAGGCCCGATTCGATGCTGAGCGCGTTGTTGTTGACCAAAAACGGCGCATTGAGCGACACCGAGGAGCAGATTTCCAACTGGAAGCCCTGAACAGCGCCACCGGCGCCCGTTACCGGGTCTTTTACTCGCAAGGTCCAGACGCCCTGGGCATTTTGGCCCACCAGCGGCGCCAGCGGCGTTTGGGGTTTGACCGCCGTACCGCTGTTGGAGGGCGGGCAGGAAAATACGTTGGGCGAATTGTCGTCGAGCGCAATATTGAACGGCACACTGATGACGCCGCATTTGTTTTTAAACAAGGAAACCGTCGTACCGGAAGGACTGATCAATGAGACCTCCAATTGCCCGAATTCATCGTGAAAACCCGACACCTGCTCCACATTGATATCGCTGATGATGGCATCGGCGCCCACGAAAATATCCGATTCAACAGTGGAAGAGCCGTTGGCGGTAATCGTCAGGGGCAGGTCGTTGGCCGCCCAAACCTGGCAATTGTCGACGAGCGTTGCGAAAGAATTGGTTTCCAGCCAGTCGTGCGCGCCGCATTCGTTAACCGGCCGGACGCGCCAGTAGTACACCTTTCCTTTTTCCAGCAAAAACGGAATTTTGAACGTATCAACTACCGTCGCCGTCTTGGTCGCCAGGATGCTGGCCGGACTAAAAGAGGGGTTATTGGCCAATTGAAGATCGTAAGTGATGGCATCGGGAGCGGTGCTCCAGCGCAAAATCTGGGTTTGCAACAGTCCCGTGCTGCCGTCGGCTGGCGATTGCAGCGCCATGGCGGAAAAATCATTGGACACCACGTGCAGCGACACCTGCCGGTCGAGCGTATCGCCGCCGGCTGCAAAAGCCCGCAGCAAGAAACTGTAATCGCCCGCCTGGGTCACATTGCTCATGTCGAGCGAAAAACTGGTGGATTCGCCCGGCTGAATGGTCGTAGCGCCGAAAGCGTAGCTGGCCCCCGGCGGAAGGTCGCCTTCGACAAAAATCTGTACCGGCGTATTGAAGCCCAGTACGGTACTGGTCAGGATGTCAGTATTGTAGTCGGAAGGCAAACAAACCTGCGTCGCATCATTACTCAGCGACACGGAAAAACCCGGCTGCGTCGGTTGTTTAATGATGAATTTGGTATCTGACACATCAAAAAAGATGTTGTCGGCCGCCTGCACCCGGATGCGGGCGTTGTTGGTCGGCAGATTGGGCGCCAGCACGTATTGGATGCCATCGTTGGCCGTGTTGCTGGCCAGTACGTGGGGCCAGGTTTGGCCATTATCGGTGCTGAGCAGGATGTTGACCGTGTGGCAATTGACCGGATACAGGTGGGTATTGGCCACATCCCAGCTGACCGGCATGTACGAACCGATCGACCAGACTGTGCCCGGAACATTGGGCGCCGTAACAACAAACGGCCCTGCCAGTTCCGTGGCTTTGAACGACACGTCGGCCCAGTGGATGCCGCCGCCGCCGCTTTGGTTGTCGCGGGCGGTGAGCCGGAAATTGAGGTCGCGGGTATAGGTGGGCAGTTGTTCCGACAGGTCGAACTGGTTGTTTAAAATGGTACTCATGCGGGGGAAAACCCGGTTGGTTGCCGCCACGGCTGGCCAGGTGCGAAATAGCGGACTGGTGCCGGTCGGGGTTTCCAGGGGTACTTCGGGGCCGGTATCCATTTCCTCCCAGCTGAACGTCAGCGGGTCGCCGTCGGCATCG
>JADZFP010000614.1 GCA_020849825.1 Saprospiraceae bacterium | reverse complement strand
TTTGCCCTGCACGCCGGAAACGGCAGCAGCACGGGCAGCAAGGCCGCACCGGCAGACGCCGCGGATTTGCACAAGGAATTCGGCGTGGTGGGACTGATCTACGGCTACCGCGACCGGGGGCACATGCTTTCCACGACCAACCCGATCAAACCGCGCAAAGACCGCAAGCCGCGCCTCGACCTGTCCGATTACGGTCTGACGGAGGCCGACCTCGACCGCCGTTTCGTCGCGGGTTTCGAACTGGGCATGCCCAACGCCACCCTGCGCGAGATCATCGAGCGGCTGCAAAAGATTTATTGCGGCAATATCGGCTTTGAAAATGCCCACATTCACGACAAGGGCAAACGCATGTGGCTGCGCGAAAAAGTGGAACAACGCAACCTGGCGCCCGACTACGGCTTCCCGATCGAAAAAAAGAAGCGGATTCTGGAAAAACTGAACGGCGCCGTGGGCTTCGAGCAGTTCCTGCACACCAAATTCGTGGGCCAGAAGCGCTTTTCCATCGAAGGCGGCGAATCGACCATACCGGCCATCGACGCCATCATCAACAAAGGCGCCGCCGAGGGCGACATGCCCGTGGAAGAGGTCATCATCGGCATGGCCCACCGCGGCCGCCTCAACGTGCTGGCCAATACGCTGGGCAAAACCTATGCGCAGATTTTCTCCGAATTCGAGAGCAAAACCATCCCCGACCAGAGCTTCGGCTCCGGCGACGTGAAATACCACATGGGTTATTCCTCCCAGGTAACCGCCGCCAACGGCCGCTCCGTATACCTCAAACTGCTGCCCAACCCCAGCCACCTCGAAGCCGTCGACCCCGTCGTGCAAGGCTTCGCCCGCGCCAAGGCGGATATTCTTTACGGCTCTTTGTACGACCGCATCCTGCCCATCCTCATCCACGGCGACGCCGCTGTGGCCGGTCAGGGCGTGGTGTACGAAACCATCCAGATGAGTCAGTTGCAGGGCTATTACACCGGCGGTACCATCCACCTGGTCATCAACAACCAGATCGGCTTTACCACCGGCTGGGAAGACGGCCGCTCCAGCACCTATTGCACCTCGGTGGCCGAAGTGGTGCAGGCGCCGGTATTCCACGTCAACGGCGACGACCCCGAGGCCGTGGTGTATGCCGCCGAACTGGCGACCGAATACCGCCAGATGTTCAATTCCGATGTGTTTATCGATATCGTGTGTTACCGCCGCTACGGCCACAACGAAAGCGACGAACCGCGTTTTACCCACCCGCACATCTGGAAAATCGTCGATCAGCACCCCAACCCGCGCGAGATTTACAACAAGATCCTGCTCAGCCGCGGCGACGTCGACGAGCAACTGGCCAAAGACATGGAGGCCCAGTTCCGCGCCGACCTGCAGTCGCGCCTCGACGAGGTGCGCCAGAACCCGCTGCCGTACAAATACCAGGACCCTGAACTGCACTGGAAATCGCTGAAAAAGACCGTCGACCCGGCCGATTTTCACGAAAGCCCCGATACCGGGGTACCCCGCGCCGTGATCGACCGCCTGCTTCACCAACTGACCAGCTTCCCCGACGGCTTCCACCCGCTGCCGCAGATCGTCAAACTCAACGATGCCAAAAAGCAACTGATCGCTTCCGGCAAGATCGACTGGCAACTCGGCGAACTCATGGCCTACGGCTCCATCCTGCTCGAAGGCAAAGACGTGCGCATGAGCGGACAGGACGTGCGCCGCGGCACTTTCAGCCACCGCCACGCCACACTGGTCGACTCACATAATTTCCTCGAAGTCAATCGCCTTGACGGGCTTTCGGAGCATCAGGGCAAATTCCGCATTTACAACTCCCTGCTCAGCGAATACGCGGTGCTGGGTTTTGAATACGGTTACTCGCTCGCCACGCCCGACGCGCTGGTGATCTGGGAAGCCCAGTTCGGCGACTTCGTCAACGGCGCCGGCACGATCATCGACCAGTTCATTTTTGCCAGCGAAGCCAAATGGCACCGCATGAGCGGCCTGGTAATGTTGCTGCCGCACGGCTACGAAGGCCAGGGCCCTGAGCACTCCTCGGCCCGCCTCGAACGTTTCCTGCAGGGTTGCGCCGAATACAACGTGACGGTAGCCAACGTCACCTCGGCCAGCAACTTTTTCCACCTGTTGCGCCGCCAGCTGGTGCGTCCCTTCCGCAAGCCGCTCATCGTGATGTCGCCCAAATCGGGCCTGCGCGCACCCTACAACCTCGGCGACATCAGCGCGCTCGAAACGGGCAACCGCTTCCAGGAAATCCTCGACGACACGAGCGCCGACCCGAAAAAAGTGAAAAAACTGCTGGTGTGCACGGGCAAAGTGTACTACGACCTCGACAAGCGCCGCCAGGATGAAAAACGCGACGACGTCGCCATCCTGCGCCTCGAACAGATGTATCCGTTCCCGGAAAAGCAGTTCGACGCCCTCCTGAAAAAATACAAAAACGCCCGTCCGGTATGGGTGCAGGAAGAGCCCGCCAACATGGGCGCCTGGGCTTACCTGGCCGTGACCCAGCCGCAATACGGCTTCACCTGCATCAGCCGCCCCGCGGCCGCCAGCCCGGCGACCGGCTTCCCGAAAAAGCACGAAAAAGAGCAGATGGAGATCGTGGATCGGGCTTTTGCGGGGTAAGACAGGGGAGAAGGGGCAGGTTTCAGGTTGGACAGGATTTTTTTAGGTTGGACAGGATTAACAAGATTGACAGGATTTTGCGGCTGTATTTATCCTGTTGATTCTGTCAATCCTGTCCAACAACAAGCTCCCCTCCCTTACACCCCGCAAGCGCCAACAGCCGACACAAAAATCGGCGGACAAAAAGAACCGCCCGTTTCCGACCTTTGTTGAAACGGGCGGTTCCGCTTTATTCACGCTACAAATTCCACCACTGCAATATGGCCTTGACCGAATTTGACTTCAACAACCTCAAACGCCGCGTAGAGCATTACAAACAAATCCTCGACAACACTCAGCGCTACCGCGAGATCTGGCAAACCCAGATGAAAACCCTCATCATGGACACCCTGCGCCAGGCTGCCGACGCTGCCGGGCTCAATTGTTCGGTGGAAGACCGCTTCGACGTGGCCAATCTCGAAACCATCATCCTTTCCCTGGGCGCCAGTCACAGCGGTCTGGGCGAAAGCGTGGGCGACGACCTGCGCCGCGACCTGATCAAGCAAAACGGCGCACTGGTGTACCAGCAACTGTTCAACGGAAAAATTCTGGTGGTCATCAATTATCCTTTTATCGAAAAATACGGTCAGCCGCAGCCGCCCAAACAGATTGCCATCTACCGGCCCAACGAGCTCAATCCGCCGCATTTTGTGCGCCACCTCGAAGAATTTATTACCGAGATCACCAATTGGGAAGATTTCGACGACGACCAGCCGGCCACGCATCAGCAGATTGGTTTCAAAATCAACCAGGAAAACCGCGCTTCGTAATTATTTTTGAGGCCGGCAGCCAACCCGGGGGCTCAATCGTTCGTTTGTTACTTATACAATGTCTCTTCGCCGCGCCATGTTGTACCGCAAACCACAAGAGTCGTCGCTCGATCGCCTCGAACGCGAGGCCAACGACGACTTCCGCCTGCTGGCCGAACTCGGCCCGGCCGAGTTTGCATTCGAGCACCTGCTCGAACTGCGCGAACGCGCCCGGCGACGCCTGTATCTCTTCGACCGCCAGCAGCGCATCGCCATGTGGATGGGCGCCGCTGCCGCCGGCTGGGTGGTGCTGACTTTCGTGGCCGGCGCTTTCCAGTACTTGTGGCTCATGCTGGCCGCCGGCGCGGTGGGTACCATCAACTTTTTCGCTTTCTTTTTCCTGATCGTTCTGCAGAAAAAACGCTTCGACAGCCGCGGCGAACTCGAATTTACCCTGCGCTCCATCGAAGACGAACTGCGCCGCCGCGGCGAACGCCAACGCAAAACGAATCATTGATCTCCATGTCTCTATCCCGGTTTGTCCAACTCTTCGAACAGGCTTTCAACGAAGGCGCGCTGCTGAAATGCACCCTCAGCCGCCCGGGGGCCGCCGCCGGGCCTGATCTGAAAAACATTTACCTCCGCAGGGTGGAATTGAAAAAAGGCCCGCACGTCGCCTTTACCTATCGCTACAAAACGCGCGACGAGGTCAAAAACCTGCCGTTGCCGGAAGCCATCGCCCAGCTGCAACAATGGCTGGGAACGCAGTGGCTCAATGCCGACCTGTTCAGCACCGGGCAGGATGCCACCCTTTCATTTGCTAAAAACGGCGAAGCCGCCCTGAGCTTGAAAAAGCCCGCGCAGACGGCCACGCCCGATACCCGCCACGACCGCAGCAAAAACCGCCTGCTGTCGCCCGAAGCGCCCTGGCTGCGCGCCCAGGGCATTACCAACGCCCGCGGGGAAGTATTGCCCACCGCTCAGGACAAGTGGCGGCAGATCAATAAATTTCTGGAAATCATCGAGGCCCTGCTCAAAAGCCATCCGCTGCCGCCCGATGCGCACATCGCCGACATGGGTTCGGGAAAGGGCTACCTCACCTTTGCGCTGTATGATTTTCTGGTCAACCGCCTGGGCATGAAACCTCGTATCACCGGGATCGAACTGCGACCGGCGCTGGTCGAGTTTTGCAACAAAACCGCCCGGGAAGCCGGTTTCGAAGGACTGGATTTCATTGCGGACGACATCGCCCGGTACAAGCCCGAGCGTCTCGATCTGCTCATCGCCCTGCATGCCTGCGACACGGCGACCGACCTGGCGCTGGCCACGGGTATCCTCGGCAAGGCAGAGATCATTGTGGTGGCGCCCTGTTGCCACAAACAAATCCGGAAAGAGCTGCACCCGCACAACGAAATGGCCCCGCTGCTCCGCCACGGTATCCTCGAAGAGCGCCAGGCCGAAATCCTGACCGACGGCATCAGGGCCCTGCTGCTCGAATCACAGGGTTACCGCACACAGGTATTCGAATTTATCTCCACCGAACACACGGCCAAAAACGTGATGATCACGGCCATAGGCGGCGCCAGGGAAAAGAAGCGGGAAAAAGAGGCTTTGGAAAAAGTAAAAGCTTTGAAAGAGGGGTTTGGGATTGGGGAGCATTACCTGGAAAAACTGCTATAAAAAAAGCCGCTCCCGAAAAACTCCGGAAGCGGCTCCTATCTGTTGCTTGGCAATCAATTATTGCTCTTTCTTGTCGGCGGCTTTGCTGGAGCAGCAGGATTTGCTCTTGGCGGAACCGCTGGAGCAGCATGCTTTACCGGCGCCGGCGCCTTCGCCTGCACAGGCTTTTTTTGCCATACCGGCTTTTGCATCGGCAGTCATGGTTTTCGGAGCGACGTTGACGAACGTGTTGGAAGCTTCGTCGTATTGTACGCTGACGAAACGAACATTGCCCTGAGCGTCGGCTTCTTTGCGGACGTAGGAAACAGTGCCGTCTTCGGCCATGCGTTTTTCGATGTTAGTATCGGCAGCAGCAGCTTTGGCGGCTTTGCTGGTGCAGCAGGAAGTACCGGTCGTCGAGGCCGATTTGTTGCACTGGGCGCTGGCAGCGGTGATACCGAGAATCAGCAGGAAAGGCAGGAGGAAGAGTACTTTCTTCATAGCGGGAAATCCAATTTTAATGGTGAGAGAAGATTTTCAATCAATGAGACGTCAAATGTACCCCAAGGTTGCTTTAATCAGGTTGCTTTTTGACAAACCTTAACAAAGCAAGCCGGGTTTGACCGTTTTTAACGCCCCGACAAAATTTTGTCGTAACGGGCCGGATCATTGAGCAATTTGACGGCTTCTTCCACTTCCGGGTCATTTTTCAAAGATTTGCGCACCTTGCCGCGCTGGAAATAGTAGCGGCCCACGATCTCCTGTTCGATTTCGCGCACGATACGGGCTTTGTTGCGGTTGAGTTCGTCTTTTTTGGCGGTTTTGACCTTGTTGTCGATCGATTGCACATCGGTCGAAACGCTCAGGTTTTCTTTCTCGGCCACGGCTTGCAGTTCTTTCAGTTTGCGTTCGGTTTCGG
>JADZFP010000613.1 GCA_020849825.1 Saprospiraceae bacterium | reverse complement strand
TTTTTTCCGAAGAATAAACCATTTCGTCCCCGAACACACGTTATTTGTCTTGCCAAGTCAAACAAATAACACATGACCCGAAACAGCTCTTCGCCATTTCTCCCAGGCGCCACGCAGCGTATTGTTGTATGGTGCCTGGTTGTTTATCACACCGCCGCCACCGCCTTTTCCCAAACCGGCGCTACCGAGTCATTCCCATACGATCTTCAAACGCCGCAGTTTCGCTTGAAACTCGACGACCCGGCCCTCCGCGAACTCTCGGGCCTCGGGCCGGCCGAGCAAGCGGGCGAATTCGTGGCCATTGCCGACGAGCGCGGCGAGGTCTTTTTTATCGATACCAGCGGCCGGGTACTGCGCCGGGTGTTGTTCCGCGATAAAGGCGATTTTGAAGGAATCGAACTGGTAGGCCATTGTTTTTATGCCCTGAAAAGCGACGGCGATATTTTCGAAATCGGGTGTTGGGAAAAATCCGATATGGTGGTCAGCACCTACCAAACCGCGCTCCGAAAAAGCGACGACACCGAAGGACTTTGCTTCGATCCCGAACGAAAATCCCTGCTGATCGCCTGCAAAGGCGATCCCAAAAGCGATACACTGCGCGGTGTTTTTGCATTTGACCTGAAAAAAAAGCAGTTCAACCCACAACCTCTGTATACCGTCGACCCCAGGGAGGTGAACCGTATTCTCCCCTACCAGCCCGATGAAAAACCCGACTTTTTCAGCCCCGCCGGTATCGCTATACATCCGCTAACACAAGACATTTATCTCGTGTCGACAGCATTGAAACGCCTCGTCGTGCTGGATTACCGCGGCGGGCACATTAAACACGTACAGGCACTGGACAAAACAATCTTTCCTCAACCAGAAGGCATCTCGTTCGATGCCGCCGGCAACCTGTACATCGGCAGCGAAGGCAAAGGCGGTGAAGGTCTGCTCCTTCGTTTTGATTTAATCCGTTTCACTAAAAACTGATGACTATCAACTCCTCAATCCTATGCGTTTCGAAGAAGCTATCAAAACGACAAAATTCCAGAGTGAAATACAAAAAGCGCATCTGCACATCCTGTTCACCGCCAGTTGGGTAAGATCGCGGATCGGCAACCGGCTCAAACCCTTCGGCATCACGGCCGAACAATACAACGTCATGCGTATCCTGCGCGGCCAATCGACGGAAAGCGTCAGGGTAATGGACATCAGCGCGCGCATGCTCGAACGCAACTCCAATACCACCCGGCTCATCGACCGCCTGATTGAAAAAGGTCTGCTGAGTCGCATCACCGCCGACCACGATCGCCGTGAGCGGGCCATCCAGCTTACTGCCGCCGGTTTGCATCTGCTGCAACAGATCGATCAGGAATGGGTAAACAACTCGCCGCACAGCAGCTCCCTCACCGAGGAAGAAGCTGCTCAACTCAACCGCTTACTGGATCGCCTACGCGAATGTATCGATTGAGTAAAAAAGATCAAAAACCCTGCTGATTTGAACCTTTGATCAAAATTATTGTCCTTTCAACTTCTACTTTTGCGGCGGCAAAAAGAGTCCCTCCACTTCTTTCGCCTTTTCCTCTTCAATTCTCATTCAATAGTTATTTCCCCACATGGCGGTCGTAGAACTCAAAATCCCCAACCTCGGTGAATCCATTTCCAGCGTCACCTTTGCCAAATGGCTCAAACCCGACGGCAGCACCGTCGGTATGGACGAGCCTCTTTGTGAAATAGAAACGGAAAAAGCCAACCAGGAACTCTCCGCCGATTCGGCCGGCAAACTGATCTGGGTCGCCAAAGAAGGGGAAGACCTTGCTGTGGGCGCCGTATTCGCCAAAATCGACACCGATGCCGCCGGCGCCGAAACCGGCAGTAAGGACAAACCGGCGGCAACGCCCGCACCGCCGCCCGCCACCGCTCCGGCCGCTACGACCAATTACGCTACCGGTACGCCCTCGCCTGCCGCAGCCAAAATTCTCGCCGAAGGCGGCGTCGATCCGGCCTCCGTCGGCGGCACCGGCCGCGACGGCCGCATCACCAAGGATGATGCCCAAAAAGCCGTGGCCGCAACGCCTCCGCCGACCACAACTGCCCCGGCTGCGCCCGCTACCCCGGCAACGCCTGCCACAACAACTGCCCCCAGCGCCCCCGGCTCGCGCAACGAACGCCGCGAACGCCTCAGCCGTATGCGCCGCACCATTGCCAAACGCCTCGTCAGCGCCAAAAACAACACGGCCATGCTCACCACGTTCAACGAAGTGGACATGACGGCCGTGATGGAATTGCGTGAAAAATACCAGGAGGCTTTTGTCAAAAAATACGGCATCAAACTGGGCTTCATGTCCATCTTCGCCAAAGCCTGCGCCAAAGTGCTGCTCGAAATGCCCGATGTGAATGCCTCGCTCGACGGCGACGATATCATCTACCACGATTACGCCGACATCAGCATCGCCATCAGCACACCCAACGGCCTGGTTGTACCGCCCCTGCGCAACGTGGAGAGCCGCAATTTCGCCGAGATCGAACTCCAGCTGAAAGAACTCTCCGCCAAAGCCCGCGAAGGCCGCCTGACCATGGAGGAAATGAGCGGCGGTACCTTTACCATCACCAACGGCGGCATTTTCGGCAGCCTGATGAGCACGCCTATCCTGAACGAACCGCAAAGCGCCATTCTGGGCATGCACGCCATTAAAGACCGCCCCATTGTGGTCAACGGCGAGATTAAAATCCGACCCATGATGTACCTGGCGCTGAGCTACGACCACCGCGTGATCGACGGCTCTACCTCGGTCACTTTCCTGGTAAAGGTCAAAAACCTGATCGAAGATCCGGTTCAACTCCTGCTCGACCTGTAAATCGCCATGCGTAGCCGGATCTGCCTGTGTTGCCTGCTGTTCACTTTCGGAAGCTTTGCACAAGGCCCTATCGACGGCTATTTGAAAGGAAGGGGTCGTCTCGACATTGCCCCTTCCTTTTCTTTTAACAATGCCCGCAACTTCGCCGGCGCAGGCGGCCAAACCTATCCGGTCGGCTACCGGGGCAGTATGTTGAGCCTGTTTGCCGAATACGGCCTGACCGACAATTTCGACCTCGTGGCCAATGCCGCCTATGTATTCACTCAAACACAAAGCGGCTTGCAGGACGGGGGTGTATTTGTCAAATACCGCCCATATTATCACCAAACTCAATCCTTTGGCCGCATCGGCGTTGTTGTTTCCGCCGGTTGCGGTTTCCCGCTGTCCGATTACGACGTTACCCTCAACGGCGCACTGGGACAAAAAGCCGTGACCGTACCCGGCCGGCTCGTACTGCAATGGGAAACGCCATGGGGCCCGTTTATCAACCTGACCGGCGGCTACCATTGGCGGCTCGATCAGCTGAAAACCCGGGATATCGAGCGCATTCGGGTGGCAAGACCCGATTACGAACCTGTCGACCCACCTGATTTTTCAACCTTTCTGGTCAAAGCCGGGTTGCCGGCGCGGCACTTTTATCTCGATGGATGGATAGAGTGGCAGTTCACTCGCGGAGGAGCCGATTACGTGCCCGACGTACCCGATTTGCCGCAGGCTTACGGGGTTTCGTATCAGCAAATCGGCGGTACAGCCTATTATTCCGAAAGCGGGAAAAACGGGGTATTTCTAAGTGGCGCCTATATCACCGGCGGCCGGAACGTGAGCAGGATCGGAAGAATCACCGCCGGCCTGGTCGTCAAACTTTGATTCACGTATGGAAAAAGAAAATGTGATTTCTATCCCGTTGCATGCCCGGCGCACTGTCGTCCGGCGTCAGGTTCGCGACGCTTTTTTTATCGCCGCTGGCGTTTGCAGCGCCGGTATCGGACTGAAAGGGTTTCTGTTGCCCAACAATTTTCTCGACGGCGGCGCTACCGGCGTATCCCTGCTGACCGAGATCATCACCAAAATTGATCTGTCGGTTTTACTCATCCTGATCAACCTGCCATTCATATTCATCGGTGCGCGGCAGATTTCCCTTCAGTTTGCGATCAAAAGCGCGCTGGCCATCATGTGCCTGGCTATACTGGTACACGAAATTCAAATCCCGCCGGTTACCTCCGACAAATTGCTGATCGCTGTTTTCGGCGGTTTTTTCCTGGGTGCAGGCATCGGTTGCGCCATTCGGGGCGGGGCCGTGATCGACGGAACGGAAGTGCTCGCCATTGCCGTAAGCCGCCGCACAAGCCTCACCGTCGGCGACTTTATCGCACTGTTCAATATTATCCTCTTTACCGTGGCGGCGCTATTGGTCAGTATCGAGACGGCCATGTATTCCATGCTGACCTATTTGTCGGCATCAAAAACAGTCGATTTTATCATCAATGGTATAGAGGAATACATCGGCGTTACGATCATTTCCGACCATTCGGATAAAATCAGGCAAACCATTATCGATGAATTGGGCCGGGGAGTAACGGTGTACAAATCAGAAAGCGGCTATGGGAAAAAAGGCGCCAAAGTACACCCCCAGGACGTGCTCTTTTGCGTCGTCACCCGACTGGAAACGACCAAACTGATGCTGGAAATTGAAAAAATCGACCGCGAAGCATTCGTCGTACAACACCCCATCAAGGATACGCGGGGTGGAATGATTAAAAAGCGGCCGTTGCATTGAAGATAAAGGTTGATGAGGGTTTATAAGGCTTATAAGAGAGCGTCCACTCTCCTTTTTATAAACCTTATAAACCCTCATCAACCTTTATCAACCCCTTTTATTTAACCACTACCGTTTTGACGCTGCTGCCGGCTGCGCCGTTGAGGCGAAGCACGTAGACGCCGGCGGGGACCTGTTGCAGGTCCATCGTCACCACTTGCCCGGCGCCGAGGCCGTTGGACAGGTTTTGTTGCAGGACGGAGCGGCCGTCGGCGGCAAAAAGTTCAATTTGAACGGCGCCGATCAGGTCCTGGCCGGCGCTGACGTACAGCACTTCGCTGGCCGGGTTGGGCTGTACGAACAGATCGAAGCTGTTCCGGGCCGGTTCGGAAGCGTCGACGCCTCCTCCGACAAGCGGGTTGACGATCACGCCGCGTTCGGGAACGCGGTCGCAGGCCAGGTCGTTTTGAGCCGAAGTCACGCAAGCCTGACCGTCAAAATTGACCATATCCATCATTTCGACATCGTCGACAATCCAGCCGCCGCCGACGGAAACCGTTTCGTTGGTACCGAAGCGGAAGCGGTAAGTGATCGTTTCGCCATTGAACTGGCTCAAATCAAAGTACGACTGCACCCAGCCGCCGGAGTTGCCAGAGTAGGCGCTGAGGAAAGGAATGGCAAAAGTGCCGTAATCCAGACCTTTGGGCGGGTTGCGGAACGAAGCGGCCAGCGGGAAGCGCTGCCATGCCTGTTCGTCGATGCGGCGCACCTCGATAAAGCCGCCGTCGACGCCGGCCTGGCTGTTGATCTGGTGCCAGAAGCGAAGTACCGGCTGGTTGCCTGTTACGGCTACCTGGCCCTGGTATTCCATAGCCATGTCGGTTACCGAGGGAGCGTCATCGGCGCGATAGGCGGCATCGCCGGTTTTTACGATGTCATTCTGAAGGTAAAAAATCTGCTGCCCCTCGAAGAAAAGTTGCAAATAATCCAGTTCCGTCGCGGATTCCAGTTCGTCGCGGTAGAAACGAAGAGAACCGAAAGCCGGATCGCATTTGGCGACGTAGTTCAGCGTCACCACCTGGTTGTGCGCCATATTGCCGAGATTCCAAACCACCTGTCCGTTGCTGAACGTTCCGCCGTTGCTGGCGCTCACGAAGGTGAGTCCTGCGGGCAATTCGTCGGTTACGACGACATCGGTAGCCGGGTCGTCTTTGTGGTTGGTGACGGTGATGGTGAAGTGTACGTCCTGACCCGGATCGATGGTCGGGTCGGCCGTGGTTTTGCTGATTTTCAGTTCCTTGATGCAGGTAGGAATCGGGTCGAAGTTTTCGACGCCGTCGGCTGCATTGTCGCTGCTGCCCTGATCGGCGCCGATACCCATGCCGCGGCGGGCAAATACGAAGCTGATGAGGCAGGTATCTTCGCCGTTGTAGTTGAGAATGTCTGCCAACATAATAGCGTCGCGGCCGTCGATAAAGCCGGGGCTGCAAGGCTGCAGTTTCATACCGTCCATCACCAACTGGATGGCGCGGCCGTTGCCGGAGTTGACGTTGGTGTAGTCCGGGTCATAGCCATATTTTTCCACCATGGCCCAGTAGAGATCCCAGGTGACGGCGGCCCAGATTTCGCCGCGGGCGTGCACTTGCGTGTTGAGCGCCACGGTAGCGAAGGTCACGGGGTTGATGCTCATATCGGTGGAATAGGGATAACGGCGGATACCGACTCCCGTATTGGGTTCCGACAGTACGAAAGTGCCCACGCCGCGTTTTTGGCCGGGCATATCGCCGGGTTTGGCCGAGGTAATCAGCGAAAAATAATCGCTCCAGCCTTCGCCCATTTGTTCGCCATTGCCGAGGCAGCCGGTATTCGAGGGGCCGCCGGTAAGGCGATTGGAAATGCCGTGGCCGTATTCGTGCGCGATGATACCGTTGTCGAAATCGGCGTCGAGGAAGTCGGGGCCAGCGGCCTGGGCAGGCTGAACCAGAGAAACCTCCACCCCTTGGCCGAGGTTGGCTTTCAGCAAATCGCCTACCGACTTGGGTACCATCACAGACGGGATATTGATTCCCGCGCCGCTCTGGCCGTTTGGTACGCCCATGGTGACCGTGCTTTCTTCAAAGTTGGCCACAATGACAGCGATGGCGCCGGCGGCCTGCGCGATCGTAACTTTTTCAAGAAAAGTACAGGTGCCCCGATCAATAAGGGCAACCTTGCCCGAGATGTCGTTGACGGGCGGATTGCAACCCAGGGTGGGTTCGCCGGTGCCGTCGTTGGCGAGCACGACTACGCCGGTGACCGGCACGGTGGTGATGGTAGCGCCGAAATTGGCCGCCGTGGCGTCGTAAAGTCCGACAATTGAGCCCGGCGAGTTGACTTTCAGGATTTTACCATTGCTGCCGGTAGCCCATTTGTACATCTGCATGGTACCGCTGAATCCGTCGGGCGGCGTGGAGAAGTTGGCGTTGTTGGTGCCGCTGCCGTCGATTGCCTGCGCTTCGACGTAGTCGCCGCCCTGGCCGCCGTTGCCGTAGTTGTTTAGCTGGAAATTGCCGGCTTTCTCGTCGAACCCGTAGAGGTAGGTGATGTCGTGCATCATGTTGTTCATGTAGAACAGGTTGGTGACAGCGGCATCGAGGTTTCCTTCGGGTTCAAGTTGAGCGTCGTAGGGGTGGTCGAACACAAGGTTGGCGCCGCCGGAAGCCGATTCGGCCTCGGAGCCGACGCCGTCGTTGGAACTGTCGTCGTAAGCCCACACGTTGTTGCCGCGGGTATAGTTGTACTCGGCGCCGGCCTCGCCGTTCACGTCGAGCCAGCCATAGGGCGAAGCGACGGGGTTGGCCGGGTTGACCACCAGCGAGCGGGGACCGTGGGCCGGACTTTCGACTGGAAGGGCGAATACGTTGTAAGTTTCATCGGCCACAACGGGCGGTTGTTGTGCTTTGAGCGCAGGGGCGGGGGCAGAAGCCTCGTCGGTGCAGGCCTCGGCAGTACCGCCGTGGTGCACGTGGCCGGCGCGGCAGTAGACCGTATAATTGTCTTTTTCCAAAATTTCACCCGTCTGGGCGTCCACGCGCATGTTCCAGTGGTCGGCCGTGTTGATCTGGGCGATTTCGACGCGCCAGGCCAGTCGAACCGTGCCGTCGGGGCGCAGTTGCAGGCAAATGGACACCGGGATATCGCGTTTGGCGACCTCGCCGGCGGCAAAAACCAGGTTGTGGCTGTTGATCGTGTTTTTCAACGAAGGGACAGCCTTGTCGGACAGGCCGATGTTGTATAGGGCCATACGCAGGGCCTGGGCGGCACTCAGCGAAGGCAGGGTTGTGTTGACCTTGCCGGCCAGCCCCGGTACGAAGCGGTGCGCGAGGTGCGCTACGCCGCCGTCGGGTTTTACGTGCAGACCAAACAGGCCGTTGTACACCGGGATACCCTGGTGCTGTTGTTGCACCCATACGTGGGTGACGCCGTTGTTTTTCGAGAAGTACTCGTCGGTGACGCGCACATCGGCCACATCGGCGGCGGAAAGGCCGAAGCGGGCGGGGTTTTCACGCAGGAAACGAAGGGCGGTTTCACGGGCTTTGGAGTCGGCTTGTGCCATCAGGGAATTTGCCGCAAAGGCAAAGCCCAGCGCAGCCAGAAGCCAGAGACGCAGGGTAAAAACACGTTGCATTGCAGAAGTGAGTGTTTGATTTGATCAAAAAATAGCAGGAAAGGTCGGAAAGGGCGAGTTCAGGCCGCCAAAGGTAATCGGCCCTGCGTACTGCCCAATTGATACCAATTCAAAAATCGGGAATTTGTCGGGGCGTGGCATTGTGAAAAATCACACGACAAACAATCCGCCGCGCCTTTGGTTCCGAAATCACAAAACGGGCGCTTACCTTTGTCGCCAGAATTTTCCCGCCTTTGTCCGATCCAATTTACACAGCAACCGACCAACCGGAACCCGTTTCAGCCATGCCTGAAGTAAAATTGTTTTCCTGCTCGGCCTCCCAAAAACTGGCCGCCGACATCGCTTACCACTACGACCTGCCGCTGGGCGACACCAGCCTCGCCCGTTTCAGCGACGGTGAAATGCAAACCATCGTCAACGAAAGCATCCGCGGCTCCTTCGCTTTCTTTATCCAAAGCACCTGCCAGCCCCACGACAACCTCGTGGAACTGCTGCTCTGGATCGACACGGCCAAACGCGCCTCGGCGGGCTACATCACCGCCGTAATTCCCTACTTCGGCTACGCCCGCCAGGATCGCAAAGACAAACCCCGCGTGCCGATCAGCGCCAAACTCCTGGCCAACCTGCTCACCACCGCCGGCGCCAACCGCATCGTCACCATGGACCTGCACGCCGACCAGGTGCAGGGCTTCTTCGATATCCCTGTCGATCACCTGCGCTCCGAAGCCATCTACATGCCTTACCTGGCCGAGCAGCAGGATATGTCGAACGTCATCTTCGCCAGCCCCGACGTAGGCGGCGTCAAACGCGCCCGCGTCTACGCCAAACACTTCGGCCGCGAACTGGTCATCTGCGACAAGTACCGCACCAAAGCCAACGAAGTAGCGGCCATGACCGTCATCGGCGAGGTCAAAGGCGCCGACGTGATCCTCGTCGACGACCTGGTAGACACCGCCGGCACGCTCTGCAAAGCCGCCGACGCGCTGATGGAAAAAGGCGCCCGCTCGGTGCGCGCCATCTGCACCCACCCGGTACTCTCGGGCAAAGCCTACGAAAACGTAGAAAACTCGCAACTCACCGAACTCCTGGTGTGCGATACCATCCCGCTGCGCCGCGAATCGCCGAAAATCAAAGTGCTCTCCACGGCCAAACTGTTCTCGCGGGCCATCCGCAACACGGTGGAGTACAAAAGTATCGCGGCCTTGTTTTTGGGGCAGTGAGAAAGGTTGGACAGGATGGGACCACGGAGGACGCTGATTTAGGCGGATGGGCGCGGATTTTTTTTGATCCGCTGCGCGGGGGTGTTTTGTTAGACAGGATCAACAAGATTTACAGGATGGGGTCCGGCTGCGCCGGCGGGGGTGTTTTTTTAAATCCTGTTTATCCTGTTCATCCTGTCTAACAAAAAAATCCGCTTCCATCCGCCCAAATCCGCCTCCTCCGCGCTCCCATCTCCCCCCCCAAAAAAAAATCGACCCGCTGCGCGGGTACTACAAAACCCTTAACGGCTTCACCCCAGACGTATTAAAAAGGGTAAAAGGGTAAAAGGGCTAAAGGTTAATAGCCTCTGGCCACGCGGAACCCCAGATAGTAGTACCTGCTGAGCGCGAAGTACCAGTCCCGGGACGACGCCCGGCAGTACCCTGGAGCATTGTACCACGAACCGCCGCGACAAACGAACTGATTATTTTCCCCCGTCGTCCAGGCCGATCCATTGTCCGGGGCGCCTTTGTAATCGTCGTGCCAGCGGTCTTCGCACCATTCCCACACGTTGCCGCTCATGTCGTGCAGGCCCAGGGCGTTGGGCGGGAATTGGTCTACGAGGGTCGTTTGTTGTCGGTATTCGCCGACTTTGGAATAAGGTTGTTTGTATTCTTCAGCAGCCTTAAAATTCATTTCCGCCGGATCGGCAATATCCTTCCCGTTGCCGAAACGGACTTTTTTCCTGCCTTCGCGGGCCGCGTATTCCCATTCCGCCTCGGTGGGCAGGCGGTAGTTGAGGCCTGTTTTTTCATTTAGTTTTTTGATAAATGCCTGGGCATCGTCCCAGCTGACGTTTTCAACCGGCAGTTTGTCATTCCCTTTAAAATGACTGGGATTGTTGCCCATAATGGCTTGCCACTGACCCTGGGTGACCGGGTATTTGCACAGGTAAAAATCGCGGACGGTGACTTTGTGAACGGGCTTCTCGCTATCACCTCCTTCCCCAAAAACATCTCCCATTTCGAACGTGCCGCCTTTGACAGGAACCATTAGTTCGTGGAAGGGATCAAGCAGGGCGCGCGCCTCGGCGGCGTGCAGCCCTTCGGGGTATTTGTCCAAATATTTCCGAATCGCCCGCTCCGTCCCCGCTTCCGACGCAAACTCCCAGGCCGTGTCGTCCGCTTCGAAAGCTTCGAGGCGTTCGCGGGCTTCGGCGGCGTAGTAGCCCTGGGGGAATCGGGCGAGGTATTTTTCAAAAGCCGCACGGGTACCGGCGTCGAGGGTGAATTCCCAGGCGTGTTCGTCGGCAGCGGAGGGTTTGGCGACGGACGGCGTGGCGAGCGGCGGCGTTGTCCGCTCCGGGCGCGGTGCAGTGGCGCCTAGTGAATGCAGCAAATCCTCCGGCGCGCGCAGGCGCTGGTAGCGGCGGTAAAAATCGGGCACCAGTCCGGCCTCGAAACCGGGGCCTTCGGCGATGTGGAACAGGCGGCCGTTGCGGTCTTTGAGGTGGAATTGCTGGAAAAAAGTGTCGTGTTCGAGGTTCACCCATTCGGAGGCCATGGCCCCCGGCGTGCAGAACAGCAGGAAATGCCGGCTGTTGCGCAGGGCGCGGGTGATAGTGTCGCCGAAATTGTGGCCAGCCCGGAGGCGCAGGTCGTCGGCGCTGAAAAATACCCGCAGGCCGTAGCCGCGCAGGGTGTCGCAGAAATCGCGGGCCGCCGCGAGATCGTGACTGGAAAAACTGAAAAACAGGTCGTATTCCCAGTCCGCATCGGCGGCCAGTTGTTCGATGTGCTGGCGCAGGGTGGTTTCGGGCGCGGCGGGGTTGGCGGGTTGGAGTTGGTCGGGAAGCTGGTCGAGGCAGCCCAGCAGGGCTTGTTCGATGCGGGTCGTTTCGCGCCGGAGATCGGAAAATTCGATCAGGCCGAGTTTGAACTGGTTGGCGGCGTGTGAATACTGGCCGCGCAGCAAAATCAGGTTGTGGTGGGTGTCTTTGTATTTCGCCTTTCCCGAAAGCAAATCGAGCAATTGTACCAGGGCTTGTTCGGCCTGGGCAAGGGCGATGAGTTCCCGAAGCGCTTCTTTGGGTACGGCGGTCATGGCGGCAAATATAGCGATACAGCGGTTTTTACGGTTGGGCAGGACGGAGCTTGTGTGTTTTGGGGACAGGACGAACGAGATTTACAGAATGGGTATGCCGTTGGCGGGCTGGACGGGCTGGACGGGCTGGCGCGAGGCTGCGCCTCGTGCCTTCTATCGGCGGGGCTAAGCCCCGCTTTCCTGGCCGGGCAAAGCCCGGTGGATAGTAGACACGAGGCGCAGCCTCGCGCCAGCGGCCGAGCCTCGCGCCAGCGGCGAGCAGCAACGACCCTTTTGCCAAAACCCAACACCTAAAATCCCAAACCCGATTCGAGAGCAGCAACGCCCCTTTTATAACCAATTCACCGATTCACCACTAATACACCTTTTTCCCCCGTCTCAGCCACACGCCCCAGGTTTTGTCAAAGGCGTGCACGCGTTGGGTCGGCCCCCGGGTGTCGACGACCGGATGACCCTGATTGACCCATTCGAAGATGCCGCCGTAGAGATTGGCGACCTGGGTGAAGCCGGCGGCGCGGAGTTGTTCGGTCACTTTTTCGCTGCGGTAACCCACGGAGCAATACACAACGATGCGCCGGTCGCGGGGAAGATTTTGCACCGATTGCAGGCTGAAATGATCGTAACCGACGTGCAGAGCGCCGGCAAGGTGGCTGACCTCGTATTCGCGGAGTTCGCGGGCATCGAGGAAAAGGATATCGGCGCTGTCGCGGGCGGCATCGGCCACGGAAATCTCGGGGACGCTGTGCGACAACAGGCTGCTGAGCAGGGCCCGGAACCCCGTCCCCTCGACGCGCTGCTGACCGGAGCAGGCCGCTGCGCCAAAAAGCAGGGCGAGCGACAATATTTTCCGTTTGAAGAAGAAGATCATGGCTGTGAAACTTTTGCAGGATTACTCCCCTGTCGCGGCAAAAAATATGCAACAAATAAAAACGCCGTGGCGCCCCGAAGGATGACGCACACGGCGGATTTTTTTACGGATAAAATGGAATATTAAATATCGAAGAAGGATTAAACCAAGGCGGGGGCCTGTGATATTGAAAAAAAAATCCTACTGCCAAGAAGGGGACAGCAGTAGGAAAATCAAAACATACTATGAGAAAACTATGTGCAAGATAAAGACAGTCAGGCTGAACCGACAAAATCTATTTACGGATCGGCGGGCAAAAAGCAGAAAGCGGCTTGCATAAATCAGGGAACGGCAAATCGAATCAATCGGATTGATCGAATCAATAAAAAAAAGATGCGGCGCCTGGCCCGGAGTCTTTTTACAACTCCTTCGCCAGTGCGCCGCATCGTCACATTAAGTGCGGATCAACCTTACTGGATGGTCACTTTCACGGTGCGGGTGCGTTCACCGGAGCGTACGCTCAGGTTGTACACGCCTGCGGGCAAGCCGTAGAAGTCAAATCCGTGTTTCAGGTTGCCGGTATGGTAGTCAACTACTTCGCGTTTGATCAACTGGCCGATGGCGTTGTAGAGGATGAATTCGACCTCGTCTTGCGGGCGGCCCGACATTTCGACCGTGAAGCGGCCGTCGTTCGGGTTCGGGAAGAGTTGGAAGCTTTCATCCAGGGCAACATCGCCCGTGCCGGTGACGCTGAGCGTAACCGATTTTTCCAGTACACTGATACCGCAACCGTTCATCGCCGTCAGTTCAACCTCGTAGTAGCCGGTAGTCGGGTACGTGTGAACCGGGTTGGTTTCGAAACTTTCCGTGCCGTCGCCGAAGTCCCAGTGGTACATCTGGGCGTGTTGAGACAGGTTGGTAAAGTTGGCAGTCGTGGCGTTCAGTTGAGCCGTGAAGCCTGCCTGCGGCATGGTTTCGACGGTTACGATGTTTTGCAGCGTTACCGAGTTCGTCTCGCCATTGGCATTGGTGACCGTGAGGCTGACCGGGTAGTTGCCCGGCGTCGGGTAAGTCACCACCGGATTCTGCAAGGTCGATACGTACGGGGTACCGCCGGGGAATGTCCAGAGCCATGCGGTCGGGTTGCCGGCCGACTGGTCGTAGAATTCTGCCTGCATCGGAGCGCAGCCCTGCGTTTCGAATACCGTGAAGGCTGCAACCGGGTCGATACCCGGTTCGAGCACGGTCACCGTAGCGACGCAGTTCGATACGTTACCGGCAGCGTCGGTCACCGTGAGGGTGACGTTGTTCATGCCGATGTCGCTGATGAAGAACACCGTTTGCGAAGCCGAGATCGTCAGGGCGCCCGGGCAGTTGTCGGACGAACCGCCGTCGAGTTGTTGCGGCTGGATGGTTACCGTGCCGTCGGCGCCGAGGCTGACCTGGATATTCTGGCAAACCGCATCGGGCGCCTGCATATCCATCACCATGACGTCGAACGAGCAGGTAGCGGTATTGCCGCTCAGGTCGGTTGCCGTGTACACTACCGTTTGAGCCGGGCCAACCGGAATTACGGAGCCGGAAGCCGGGCCGGAGGTCTGCGTTACCGTTACCGGACCGCAGTTGTCGGTGGCGTAGGGCGCCGTCCAGTTGATCTTGGCGCTGCATTGATCCACATCGTTGGCAACCATGATCATACCCGGGCAGTTCTGGAAGGCCGGCGGCATGGCATCGGAAGCCGTGATGGTAAAGGTTTCATTATCCACACACTGGCCGAAGGTTGCCGTTACGATTACCGTGGCAGTGCCGTTGGTGGCGGCGAAGGCCGGAATCGTCGGATCGAAGGCAGTAGCAGCGCCGTCGTTGAGACCAACTGCCGTGCCGCCCGTCCAGGTGTAAGAAGCACCGAAGATGTTCGTCTGCATCGTGATCGGGCCGACTTGCGTGCCGGGGCACAGCGGGCCGAGGTTGGGCAAGGGCAGGAGAACGAAGTCCTGACCATTTTCCACTTCACCCGTAGCGACTACCGAACAGCCGTTGCCATCGGTCAGCGTCAGCGTGTACATGCCTGCGCCTAGACCGCCGAGGGTCGAGAAGGGCGCGTTGGTCGGGCCGAAGTTCGCGCCGTTCGACCATTTGTAGGTGTACGGAGCAGGACCGTCGAACACGATGGCAGTCAGTTCGCCGTCGCCGGCGCCGGTGCAGGTGGTTTCGTCGTCGAAGAGCACCACACCCGGGCTCGGGAGTACGAGCAGTTGAACGATATCGATATCGTAGCATCCGGCGGCATTTTCAATACGCGCCCAGATGTTTTTCGTTACCGAGGTATAAGCCGTGGCCGAAGTAATCGGGTTGATACCCAGTTCGGCTTCGGTGTCGGAGATGTAGTAGGTCACCGTCAGACCGCTCACGCCGCCCGTTACCTGTACATCGGCGTCGTGCAGGTTGAATACCGCTTCGGTTCCGTCGAACACGATCGGGCATTCGTGCAGTTGGCTGATGTAAGCGACCGGAGCAGCCAGGGCGCGGAGAACCAGCGTTTCGGTCAGCGTCGTGCTGTTGGCCGGGTTGAACAGGCGGACGAATACCACCGTGCTGTCGGCCGCGTAGTACGGATTGGGCAGCGGCGATGCGCCGGCCAGGGCCGCAACTTGCGTCGTATGGTAGCTCACCGTGTACTGGTTGAGCGGATCGATCACGGCGGTAGCCTCGTCGAAGTTGAACCAGGCGCTGTTGGAGCCGGCGGGTTCTTCGCAAGCCACGAGCACGTTGCTTTCGGGGCAGAAGCCCGCGTCGAGCGAGTGATCCGTCCAGCCGGCCAGGCCAGTGGTGTACGTGATGGTCGGCAGGCTGCCGGCGGTCAGGAGTGCGTCGGAGTCGTTGAGATCCGGGTGGTTGCCTTCGCCGCTATTGGCCACCGTGAGGTGGTACGTACGGCCGGCGACTTCGAGTTTGGCATCGGCTGCGTCGAACTGGTTGACGACGCCGTTGGTACCGAATACGATATTGTAAGTGGTATTCGGCATGATGCTGTCGAAGCCGGACGTCAGTATCCAGTTTTCACCCGGCGTACCCAGACCCGTGAAGTAGTATTCACCGGCGCTGTTGGTCGTCGTGGTGGCGAGCTGTTGACCCGCGGCATTGTAGAGGCTGACGAACACACCGGCAATCGGCGCTTCGCAGGCATCTTGTACGCCGTCGCAATCTTTGTCCGACCACACGCGGTTACCGATTTGCAGCGGGGCTTCGTCGCACAGGGCTTCGAGGTCGCCCACGCTGTTGGCCTTACCGATACCGACCTGGTTGAAGATCGGGTCGACGAGGGTCATGTCGTTGCGCGTGTTGCTGCCATTCAGCAGGTCGTAGTAGGCAACGCCGCCGCCGATGGTGTATTCGGAAGTGTTCGGGTTGACGATTGCGCCCAGTACCTCGTTGGTTCCCGGCACGGCCAGCAGGCCGCCGGCATCGGCATCGAGGTGTACGTAACGGGTGTTGTCGAAGAAGAACTCGCCGCCGCCCGGGCCTTCGTTGTTGCCTACACCGTAGAGGCTGGTGCGGTTGATACCCGGGATGGTGCCGTTGTTTTCGAGCAGCCAGTCGTTGCCGTCGTACCAGGCAGCGATGATGTCGCCGCCGTTGGCAGCCGAGATCGGGTTGCCGAGGCTGGAATTCGGGCGGAACTGACGGTAGCCGAACTGGTGACCGGTGCGGTCCATCAGCGCGATGACCATGATGCCATCGCGGGTGATTTCGATGTCGGACAGCATAGCCTGGCCGCGGCAGCGGAATTCAGCGCCGGTGAGGCCGCCGCCCACGATCTCGAAGTTGCCGTCGGCATCGATGTTGGACGGTTCGCCCGAGCCGGTATTGGCTACGAGGTTGCGTTCGCTGTATTCATCCACCCAGGTTTCCCATTCCTTGCACTGCTGCAGGTTCGGATTGACGCTGCCGATGATGTCGCCGTGGTTGTAAGCCGAGCCGGTCAGGTCAAAATCGAGCACCGTCGTCCAGGTACCTGTTGCCAGGTCGCAGGCATGAACGGAGGCCGAGAGGTCGGCGCCGGAGCCATTGTTTTCGCCGGTGCAAACGCCGCCGACGTACAATTTGCCTTTGTTCAATTCGAGACCGAGCGGGCGGAACACACCGTTGTTGCAGTTCGGAGCGGATTCGATATCCATTTCCGTCACAACCGGCGTACCCGTCAGGATATTGTCGATACGTACCACGCGGCGGGTGTTGAGGTTGACCGTCCACAGCGTTTGTTTGTCTGCGGAGAGGTCGATATCACCCAGGCCGGCTTTACCGATTTTGCCAAAGACATCGGAATCGAGGCTGGGCGTCGTCGGGGAGCCGAGATCCGGGCGATCCACCGTACCCACGTTGGGCACTTCGACAAGCGGCGTAACCACCGGTGCGTATACATCCGAATAATCAATGCGGTAGATACCGCCGAGGCCGAGATCGCCGAGACCGACGTGGCGCTTCAGGAAGGCAGAAGCGTAGAGGTATTTGCGCTGCGGATCCCAGGCGAGGCCGTACACCGAACCGACCTGATCGCTGGCCAGCACGTTGCCGAAGATGAATTCCGGCTGGTCGGCATCGTAGGGATACAGACCCACCGCGGTTTGATTCACCAGATCGGCGCGGCCCTGCGTAAAGGCGGCAAATGCGACGTCGGGTTTCTCCTGGCAGTAATCTTCCGGATTGTAGAAGCTCACATTCACACCGCAATCGGCTGCCGTGACAAATTGTACCGAAGTACCGTTGTCCGGGCCCTGGAACGAAGGATGGAGCACCGTCGAGCCTGCCACGAATTCAACGCGGTAGGGGAAGTTGTCCAGCGATTCGAACAGGTAGTAGCCGTCGGCATCGGTGATCGCGGAATCGACCGGGATGTCGCTGTCGCAAGCGTAGAGGTACACTTTGACATTGCCCAGACCCGGTTCATCCTGATCGTGGATACCGTCGGTGTTGTAGTCGTTGAAGGCCTGACCGCCGAGGTTGCCGCCGAGGGCAGCCGTCGTCACAGCACCGCAGCCGTTGGCGTCGGTTACCGTGATCGAGTAGTTGCCGGAGCTCAGACCATTAATCGTAAACGTATTGTTGCTGGCCGTGCCGGAACCGGAGTTGGCGCCGTTGGACCATTCGTAGGTAAACGGCCCCGTACCGCTGGTTACTTCTACATTGATCGAACCCGAAGTCGAGCCGTCGCAACCGCCGCCGGTGCCGGTCGCCGTGAGGCTGAGGACACTGAGGTGCGTGATGGTCGTGACGATCGTACCCGAGCAGCCGTCGGCGCCCGTTACCGTGATCGAGTAGGTACCGGCTTCGAGGCCGGTGATGTAGAAGGGTTCGGTAGCGCTGTTGCCGGAGCCGCTTTGCGAACCGTTCGTCCAGGTGTAGGTGTAACCCGCAATGCCGTTGAGCACGTCGATCAGGATCTTTCCGTCGGTACCGCCGCAAGTGGTGGCGCAGATCGGGAGAGCCGTGATGGCCAGGCCGGTGGAGGGCTGTACCGTCGTATTGGTGACGGAAGTGCAACCTTCTGCATCGGTTACCGTGATCGAGTAGTTGCCCGGCAGGAGGCCGAGGATCATGAACGGATCGTCGTTGGCCAGACCGCTACCGGAGGAGCCGCCGTTGGTCCATGTGTAGGAATACGGGGCGGTGCCGCCGCTTACGTCCACAAGGATCTTGCCGTTAGCCTGGTCGCAGCCCGGAGCGCAGAGTTGCGAAGCGATAGCCTCGAAGTCGCAGCCGCCGGGGTTGCAGGTGATCGTTGCGCAAGCAGCTTTCGTGCAGCCGTTGGCGTCGGTTACCGTCACGCAGTAGGTGCCTTCCGGCAGGTTGTTCAGGTTCGCAGTAGTCGCGCCGTTGGCCCACTGGTAGGTGTAGCCCGGCGTACCGCCGCTGACCGTTACCGTAATGCTTCCCGTCGACTGGTTGCAAGCCGTGGCCGTAGCAATAGCGACAGGCGTGAGTGCGGTCGGCTGGGTTACCGTGGCGCAGGTCGAAGCCGTGCAGCCGTTGGCATCCGTCACCGTCACGCAGTACGTGCCGGCAGTGAGGTTGTTCAAGTCTTCGGTCGTCGCGCCGTTGCTCCACAGGTAGGTAAGCGGAGCCGTACCGCCCGTGGTGATGATGTTGATCGAGCCGTTGTTGCCGCCGAAGCAGGACACGCTGGTCACCGCGCTGCTTACCGTCAGGTTGCAGTTCGGAGGCGTGCAGGTTACGGTGGCGCAGGTCGTGGTCGTGCAACCGTTGGCGTCGGTGATCGTAACGCAGTAGGTGCCTTCGGACAGGTTAGCCAGGTCTTGCGTCGTGGCGCCGTTGCTCCACACGTAGGTGTAGCCCGGTGTGCCGCCGCTGACCGTCAGGTTGATGCTGCCCGTTGCTTGACCGCATACCGTCGGCGTAGCCGCGGCAACGGGTTGCAACTGGGTTGGCTGGGTTACCGTGGCGCAGGTCGTGGCCGTGCAGCCGTTGGCATCCGTCACCGTCACGCAGTAGGTACCGGCAGTGAGGTTGTTCAAGTCTTCGGTCGTCGCGCCGTTGCTCCACAGGTAGGTAAGCGGAGCCGTACCGCCCGTGGTGCTGATGTTGATCGAGCCATTGGAGCCGCCGAAGCAGGACACGCTGGTCACCGCGCTGCTTACCGTCAGGTTGCAGTTCGGAGGCGTGCAGGTTACGGTGGCGCAGGTCGTGGTCGTGCAA
>JADZFP010000612.1 GCA_020849825.1 Saprospiraceae bacterium | reverse complement strand
AACTGGAACCACCTGCTGGACTCGCTGAAAGAGAACGACGATCAGGAATACCTGACCGCTCCCACGGTAGAGATCAACGGCCAGTTTTTTGCCAATGTCGGGGTGAAATACAAGGGGAACAATGCCTACGACCCCGATTTTGCCAAAAAACCGCTCGACCTCGAACTGGATCACGTGGTCAACAACCAGAATTATCAGGGCGTCAAAGACATCAAACTGAACAACGGCTATTCAGATCCTTCGTTCGTGCGGGAGGCCTTGTCGTTTGAATTACTCAATCGCTACGCCGAAGCGCCGCGCGCCAACTACGCCAAAGTCTGGATCAACGGCGAATACCAGGGGGTGTACGTCAATATCGAACACATCAACAAGCGTTTCGTGCGCGACCGTTTTTTTACCGACGGAGAAAACCCGTTTTTCAAATGCAACCCCGCCGATTACGACGGCCCCGGCACCGGCGGCAACTACTCCGATCTGGTTTTTATCGGCGCCGACAGCAGCGCTTACGAGGATAAATACAAACTGGAATCGGACTACGGCTGGCGGGAACTTATCCTCCTGATGGACAGCCTCAAAAACCACCCCGAAGGCCTGGCCGCCCAACTCGACGTCGATCGCGTACTCTGGATGCTGGCGTTCAACAACGTACTGATCAACCTGGATTCCTACACCGGCGCCTATGCCCAAAACTACTACCTCTACCTCGACGAGAACGGCCGCTGGCTGCCCGTCGTCTGGGACCTCAACCTCGATTTCGGCGCCTTCCCGCTCCTGACGCCCCCGGGCGGCTTCGGCGGGCTGCCGCTGACCCTGACCCAGATGCAGCAGCTCGACCCGCTGGTACAGGCCAATAATACTTCCCGGCCCCTCATCAGTCAGTTGCTTGCCCAGCCCGTCTGGCGGCGGATGTACCTGGCCCATTTGCGCACTTTGCTGGAAGAGAATTTTTCCAACGGCGCCTATGCCCTGCGCGCGCAGGAAATCCAGGACTTCATTGCCGACGAGGTGCAAAACGACCCGAAAAAATTTTTCAGCTACGCCGATTTTCAGGCCAATTTGGATACCGGCGTCCCCGGCGGCTTTGCCGGCACGGTGCCGGGCCTGACCCAGCTGATGGACCCGCGCAGCGCTTTTCTCAGCGCCCACCCTGCGCTCAATACGACGCCGCCGGCATTCGGCAGCTACGCCGCACAGGCACTGAATGGCAACGTTGTGACGATCGGCGTCCAAATTGCCGGCGCCGATGCCGCCTGGGTCGGATGGCGCTTCGATTCGGCAGCGGTATTCCAGCGCGCCCTGTTGTACGACGACGGATTGCATCAGGACGGCGCTGCCGGCGACGGCTTCTGGGGCGCGTCGTTTCCTTTGAATGCGCCACGTGCACAGTATTTCATTTATGCTGAAAATGCCGAAGCCGGACGTTTTTTACCTGCCCGCGCCGAACACGAGTTCTTTGTTTACGAAATTCCGCTGGCCACTGCCGGCGCAGGCGAGGTGGTCATCAATGAAGTATTGGCCGACAACGAAACAGGCTCGGCCGACGAAGCCGGCGAACGCGAAGACTGGCTCGAACTGTACAACACCACTGATAAAACCCTGAGCCTGGCCGGCCTTTTCCTGAGCGACAAGCCCGCGCAGCCCGCGCTGTGGCCGT
This sequence comes from Saprospiraceae bacterium, assembly GCA_020849825.1. GTDB lineage: Bacteria > Bacteroidota > Bacteroidia > Chitinophagales > Saprospiraceae > M3007. The sequence goes on along the minus strand of JADZFP010000612.1, from coordinate 2,254 downwards.
TTCCTGCCGGCGCTTATATCTCTGCCGGCGGATATCGCATCGTATGGCTCGACGAAGACCCCGATCAGGGCATTTACCACGCCAATTTCAAACTCAGTGCCGACGGTGAAACCCTCCGGTTTTCCGGTCCGGCTTTACAACTTTACGACCAGGTTGTGGTGGGTGCGCAGCAACCCGATCTTTCTTTTGGCCGTTATCCGAACGGGAGCGGACCATTTGTGAGCATGCCGACCACTTTCAACGGTCCCAACTCACTGAGTTCGGGACAGGAGGAAGCGGCAGCAGCGCCCATCCGGATATACCCGAATCCGTCCAGCCAGCTGGTACGGATAGAGGCGCCGGCCTTTCAGGGCCCCGTTGAAGTATTCGATGCGCTGGGCCGGCGGGTTCTGGCGACCGATGTAAAAAACCATACTCCGGTCGAACTGGATTTTGGACCTTTACCGGCCGGAATGTATTACATCAGGATCGCCCCCCATTTTTCGAGGCCGGTATTGGTACAACATTGATCTACCTAACCCTACGCTACATTGTGAAACGATTTTACGGTGCGTTGATTTTTTTGGGCTTGATGGTTGCGCTGCTTTATGTGCCCATGAAACTGCCTTTTGAAGGCATCAGTATCGGCCGCATCTGGCCGGCACAGGAGTGGCGACTGGTGCAGGATCAGACCGGACGGATTACGTCGGTCATTCGCGACAACCGGACGGGCACGGCGCGCCAGATCGACGCATTCCAGTTTGAGCAAGGCGATATTTCGGGTTTGCAGCTCGATGTCCCCGATTCCGGCTACGTTCGGGTAGGCGACACGATTGTCAGGATGTATTCCGTACGGCAGCGGGAAGAAATTCAGGAAATAGAAGCCCAACTGGCCCTGTACGGTGCGCAATTGAGAGCCGACGTGACGGGCGACAAGCCGCCGATCGTGCAGGAGGCCGAAAACCAGTTGCGGTATGCCGAGCAGGATTTGCAGGTAAAAGAGAAAAATTACCGCATACAAAAACAACTGCTCGATCAGGAACTGGTGGCGTTGACGGATTTTCAGTTTGTTGAAAATGAATACGAACTGGCAAAAATCCAGGTCGACATTGCCCGGAAAAACCTGGAGGACGTCGCCACGGGCATCAAAATGGAAAGTGTGGGCGTCACCGAGGCGCAATTGAAAGGGTTGCGCAACAGGCTGGAAATACTCCGCCAGAAGGGGTTGTCATTTGTGTTGCGGGCGCCGTTTTCAGGGCATGTGCAACCGTCCATTTTACCCGAAGAGTTGATCATTTTGCAACAGGGCGACGCTTATGTTGTACAGATTCCGGTAAGGGTGGAGCAATTGCGTTATTTGTCGCCCCAAACGAAGTTGTTGATCACCGACATGCAAACCCAAAAAACCTACACGGGCCAATTGTTCAGCACCAATTCAAAAGTAGAGATACTCGACAACCGTCAGGTTTCCATCGTCAACGCACTGGTCGTTCCCGAACAACCGGGCGAGCGGCTGAGCGTCGGCATTTCGGCCCATTGTGTGGTCCGCTTCGACGAGATCAATCAGCGGGAGTACCTCAAACGTTTGCTCAATTTTACCTGGTTACAATAGTATACCCTTGCGATACGAATTCAAATATCTCGTCCCGGTTGAACAATACGCCCCGCTGCGGGCGGCGCTGGTGCCGTTTCTGAAGCCCGACCCTTTTGCGGCTCGCCGGCCCGGGGGGCGCTACACGGTGCGCAGTATTTATTTCGACACGGCCAGTTTCGAGATGTATCACACCAAGATCGACGGCATCGCGCATCGGCTGAAAGTGCGGCTGCGGGGCTACGATCAGGGCGACGACAACAGCCGCGTTTTTATGGAGATCAAACGGAAATACGAAGGGCCTATCCTGAAAAACCGCTCCGACGCGCCGTTCGGCATTGTCAAAAAGTTGTTTCAGGGCGCCTCTCCCGACGATTTTCCCAACCTGGTCAATAAACCCGACAATGCCCGCCGCTTTTTTTACCACATTTACAGCCGCAACCTTCGGCCGGTAATCAACGTGATATACGAGCGGGAGCCTTTTCTGGGCAATACCCTGAGCATTGAAAATGATTTCCGGCTTACGTTCGACCTGCATTTGCGCAGCGTAGCCTATCCTGCCGTGGAAAACCTGTTTCAGGAAAACGACGTCCAGTTTGCGTATCCGGGCTTTTTTATCCTGGAAGTCAAATTCAACCAATATTGCCCGGCCTGGATCAAACCGGTGCTCGAGGATTTTCAGTT
>JADZFP010000611.1 GCA_020849825.1 Saprospiraceae bacterium | reverse complement strand
TCAAATCCTCGCATCCTCGCATCCTCCAATCCTCAACAAAAAATCATTCTTCACGTAAAAACGACGGCACCCGCGCGGCCCTTGCCGCCGGGGCCAGGGAGGCCAGCAGGCCGATGCCCAGCACCGTTGCGACGACCGGCAGAAAATCGGAGGCGCGCATGGCGATGGGGTAGCTGTCGACGAGGAAACCCTGCGGAATCGTGACGATCCCCCAGGTTTTCTGCGCGGCATAAAGGCCGAGTGCCAGTAGAATGCCGCTAAAAAGGCCCAGAAAAGTCAGCAACAGGCCCTCGCCCAGAAATATCCGCCGGACAACGCCGTCGTCGGCGCCCATACTTTTCAACACGGAAATGTCTTTTTGCTTGTCGAGCACGATCATCCACAAGGCGCCCACGAGGTTGAAGGCCATGAGGATGAGCATGAGCGAAGTGATGGCATAACCCATCCATTTTTCGAGGCGCATGACTTTGAAAAAAGCCTCGTTTTGTTCGTAGCGGTCTTTGATCACCACCTCGGGGCCGAGCAGTTGAGCGAGTTCGGTTTTTACCGCCCGCACATTGGCGCCGGGCTTGCAGCGTATTTCGAGGGCCGATACCGTACCCTCCGGCGCCGCGAGCAATTCGCGCACGAAGGGCAGGTTGCTCAACACGTATTCACTGTCGAACTCCTGCTGAATGGCAAAGGTACCGGCCGGGTAGGCCAGCCGGGTTTTGAAGGGTTTGCCGGGCATGAGTTCGTCCGAACTGCCGTCGGTAGCCATGTAAATGGTCAGGGTGGCCAATGGGTTGTTGATGTTGACGCTCAGTTTGTTGCGCATGCCGGCGCCCAAAACGGCGAAATTGCGATCGCCGCCCAGCAGCCGGAATTCGCCCTCGCGAAGGGTCGAGTCGATGTCGTTGACGCGCGGATAAACCTCGTCGACGCCTTTCAGGATACCCGAAACCTGCGAGCCTTCGTATTCAAAAACGGCGATCTCTTCCAGGGTTTCGCTCAAAACCGCTACCCCGGGCATGTCCTTGATTTGGGCCAAAACCAGACTGTCGGGCGCAAAGGTTTTGCCTTTGGCGGGTGTGACCTTGATCTCCGGGTTGAAATAGCCGAACAGGTTGGACAAAAGGTCTTCAAACCCGTTGAACACCGACAAAACAAGGATCAATGCGGCCGTGCCAATGGCCACGCCCACCACGGAAATCCCCGTGATGATGTTGATGGCGTTGGTACTGCGTTTGGCAAACAGGTACCGGCGGGCAAAAAGCAAGGAAAGGTTCACGAACGGCAAACAAGTTGAGCGGCAAAGGTATGTCCAAAATTGCCGCCCCGAATCCCCAAATCCTCAAATCCTTGCATCCTCACCAGTTAAACAATGGCATCCAGCGCCGGCCGTGCCGGTTGAGCAGGCCGATTTGCAGGCCGTTCAGTTCGCGTGCCGAATTGAACAGGCCGATCTGAACACCCCTGGCGCTGCGGGCATGATTGACCAGCCCTGAAATCTGGACGCCTTGCAGGGTGTCGGCGGTATTGACCAGACCGGCAACCTGCAAGGCGCTTTTTCCCGAGTGGGCGGTATTCACCAGTCCCGCCACCTGAATGGCCTGTTCGCTGTTGATTCGGCTCCGATTGACCAGTCCGGCGATTTGCAGACCCATCAGGGTGTCGCGGGTCAGGTTGACGAGTCCGCCGACCTGCACGCCCCGCACGTCGCCCCGCACGGAATTGAACAGACCGCCTATCTGGACGCCATCGACCGATTCGTGGGTAAAATTGGCCAGACCGCCGATTTCCAGCATACGGACCCTGCGGGAGTGTCCCGCCAGGATATTGAGCGAATAATCATTTTCCCCCTGCCCGCTCAGGCTGGGGTTGGTGCCCAGATAGGGCAAAAAAGACACCTGGAAGCGCCGGTGCAGCGAATCCGGTACGTTGATAGCATTCCAGCGGTCGAGCGTAGCGGAGAAAAACCGTTCGGTTTGGGTGTAGGCGGTTTCCCAGAACGGAGATTTGTCGGTCGTTGGATGCGCAGGGGTATAGGTCGACAGATCAATTTTCTGAAAACGCGGGGTGTTCGAGGCGATTTGCAGGACAGTATCGCGGTAACCCAGTTTTGACACCACGACCTCGGCTTTTCGGCCGGTTTTTTTCAGGCGGTAATAGCCGTTTTCGTCGGTGGTGGTAGCGCGCAGGGTACGTCGGTCGTACACGGTGGCGTTGGCGAGGCGCTGGCCGGTTTGGGGGTCGGTCACGTAGCCGCTCAGTTCGTCGGCGGGTTGGCGGCGTTTTTTCAAAATGAGGTAGTTGCCGCTCGATTTGAATTCATAGCCTTCGCCCAGCAAGGCGTACAGCGTTTCGCGGACAGTCCAGTTACTCGCGCGGAGCGTCACTATTTTTCCTTTGGGAAGAATGCCGGCATTGTACGACCATTGAAACTCGCCCTGCCGGGCGATTTCTTCGAGTGCATTTTTTAATAAAATGTCTTGAAAATCAACACTAATCCGGCGTTCGAGAATTTCAGCAGCCCGTACCTGGGGTAAAAAGAAAGCCAGGCAGGCGGCAAGCAGCAGAAGCCGGGGGAGGGCGGGACGGTTTCCGGACATGGCAGGGAGTGAAATTAAGCCGCAAAGGTAGTTTATTCCACGCAAGCCGGTCCGTCGAGCAGGTACCGGTTGCCTTCCTGGCGCAGGTCGAGTGAAAAAGAAAGGGCGATCAGTTCGAGGATGCGTTCGGGTTTTTCGCGCACGTAGTCGGCCGTCAGTTTGCAGTTGGCCAACTCCTTGTTTTCGAGCACAATGTCAATTCCGTAGGCTTTTTCAAGGCTGGGTATTACCGCGGCCAGGGGTGTGGCGTCGAAGTGAAAGATCAGATCGAACCAGGCGGCGGCAGTGGGGTCGGGTCGGGCGATTTTTTCCAGTGTTCCGTTGGTTTGCTCATACCGGGCTTGTTCGCCCGCAAGGAGGCGCAGCGTCTGGCCGCCGGCCCGGAGTTCGACGATACCCGAGGCGACGGTCACGGTGGTGGCGCCGGGCGTGCTCAGGGCATCGACGGTGAATTCGGTGCCCACCACGCGCACTTCCAGGGCTTCTACTTCTACCACGAAGGGTTTTTCCTTGTCGGGTTGTACGGCAAAACGCGCCTCGCCGGAAAGGCGCATACGGCGTTCGCGGCGGTTGTAGCCTTCGGCCAGGCGCAGGGTGCTGGTCTTGTTGAGTACGATCACCGAGCGGTCGGCCAGGGTATCGGTGCGCACGGCGTTTCCGGCGGCGATTTCGACGGCAGGCAGGGGCTGTGGCGAGCGGAACAGCCACCAGGCCAGGCTCAGCAGGAGAATGGCGGCCGCCGCGGCTGCTGGCCAGCGGTAGAAACGCCGGGCGGCTGCGCTGCCGCCGCTGTTGTTCAGGCGAAATTTGACCTTTTGCAGGGCTTTTTCCGGATCAAACTGCGCTGCTGCGGGCGGTTGGGCATTCGCCCATATTCGTTGCAGGCTCTCGAAGTAGCGCCGGTTGTCGTCCGACGCCGCCAGCCAGGCATCCAACTGCGCGGAATCGCCCTCAGCGGCTTCTCCGCTCAGGATGCGGGCGAGCAATTCATCGATGTCGGTGTAGCGTTGGGCCATTGTTGAGGATGCGAGGATTTGAAGATGCGAGGATTCGAGGAGTGGCCGGGCGGGTTAATTATTTGCTGGTTCAAAAGATAATCTTGTTTTGGGCAAACTGGCAGAACAACAAAAAGCCGAGCGCCAGATAATCGGCCAGATGCAGGCGCATGAGGCGCAGGGCTTTACCCATTTGTGTTTCCACGGTTTTGACGGACAACTGGAGCAGTTCGGCTATTTCGCGGTATTTCAGTTCTTCAAAACGGCTGAGTTCGAAGATCTGGCGGCATTGCGGGGGCAGGGTTTCCAGGGCCTGGTGAATTTTTCGGCTCAGATCGGGGTCGGCCAGCTGCGTCGCCTCTTCCGGATGCCGCAGCTGTTCGTTCTGATAACGCTCCCGGGTACGCAGGTGCCGCAGGCGGTTGAGGGCCTGGTGGTGCACCATTTTGTACAGGTAGGCGCGCAGCGAATGCCGGACGTCGATTTGAGCGCGTTGCTCCCACAATTTTACAAAAGCCTGTTGCACAAGGTCTTCGGCCAGGTCGGGATCGCCGTCGCACATTCCGGTTGCGTAGCGGCACAGCGGCGCATAGAGCGCGCGGAACAGCGCATCAAAGGCTGCTTCGTCGCCCCGGCGGAGTGCTTGCGGGAGTTCCGGATCGTCGTAGGTTTTCACGCGTCTGGTTGAGATTTAGACACCGAAAGGTAAGGCGTACCCTTATGGGCGGGCGACGATTTTTTTTGCCGGTCGTGAAATTTCGGGTTTTGGTCCTTTAAAAAACGCCATTCCTCCGATTGCAGCGACCGGATTGCGACAAGGGGAGGCAAAATTTTGTCCAATGAAAAAAAAATTCAAAACCCCATCAGGGTAGGTTCGGGGGAACGGTGTCACAGGGTACGAAACAAAAACACCGGCTGCTGACAGCGGCTTTTTCCCAAACATTTTATCACACTACACAACAATTAAGCTATGAAAATCAACCTGAAGCAAATCCTGCCGGCGCTTGCCGTTTTCACCCTCCTGTTCAGCGCCTGCGGTCTTCGCGGCGATGGCGACCTGGTTACCGAAATCCGTCCGGTCGAGGATTTTAACGCTCTGGAAATCGGCGTCAACGGCGATGTCGATGTTCGCGTCGATTCCGTTTTCCGCCTCGAAGTAACCGGCGAGGAAAACATTATGCCTTACCTCGAAACCCTGGTCGACAACGACGGCACCCTCAAAATTTTCTTCAACCGCGACGTATGGGATGTCGACGACCTGCACATCGTCGTGTCGGCGCCGGCCTGGTATGCCTTCGAAGTCAATGGCAGCGCCGACGTCGACGTGCCGGATGCGATCAGCGGCAACCAACTCAAACTTGGGATATCCGGCAGCGGCGACATTAACCTGTTCGATATTAATTTCAACCAGATCAACGCACGAGTGTCGGGCAGCGGCAATCTTCGGATGAGCGGCGCCGCCGACAACCTCAAATGCGCCGTGTCGGGCAGCGGCGACGTGGACGCCCTTGGTTGCCCGGTACTGACGGCCGACGTGTCGGTCAGCGGCAGCGGCAATGTGCGCGTCCATGCCAGCGAGCTACTCGACGTCACGATCTCCGGCAGCGGCGACGTGGAATACAAAGGCAGTCCGCAAATCAACAGCCAGATCGCGGGTTCGGGCCGCCTCCGTAAAATCTAACCACCTTTCCCTTCCTCGAACCCTCCCTTCATTTATTGCTATGAAAATCAAAATCCTGATGTCGGTCATCCTGGCCGGCCTGTTCTTCGCATGCCCTTTGGCGGCTCAAAACCTGACCCAGACCGTCAAAGGCGTTGCGGTGGACAAAAACATTAAAACGCCTTTGGTGGGCGCCACCGTGGTGCTGCTCGATCCGCAAAGCGGCGCTGTGCTGCAAGGCGCCATGACCGATGCCGACGGCCGTTTCCGACTCAATAACGTGCCCGTTGGCCGCCAGACGATCCGGGTGAGTTATCTCGGGTACAAAGAAGCTGTTCTGAGCAACCTGGTGGTCAATTCGGGCAAAGAGCTCGAACTGAACGTCGAACTGGAAGAATCGGTGCTTGAATCCAAAGAAGTAGTAATCCGCGCCAGAGCGGAAAAGGACAAGCCGCTGAACGAATTTTCCACCGTGAGCGCCCGCACTTTTTCCGTGGAAGAAACCCAGCGGTATGCGGCGGCAGTCAACGATCCGGCGCGCATGGCCTCGTCCTTTGCCGGTGTGGTGATCGGCTCCGACGGCAACAATACCATCGTGATTCGCGGCAATGCTCCCAACGGCCAGCTGTGGCGCATGGAAGGCGTCGATATTCCAAACCCCAACCACTTTTCAGCGGTCGGTTCATCGGGGGGCGGCATTTCCATCCTGAGCGCGCAGTTGTTGGCCAATTCCGACTTTATGACCGGCGCTTTCGCCGCCGAATACGGCAATGCACTGTCGGGGGTATTCGATCTGCGACTGCGGAAGGGCAACAGTGAAAAATTTGAAGGCACCCTGCAGGCAGGCGTTTTGGGCCTCGATGCCGCCGCCGAAGGACCGTTTCGAGTAGGCAAACAAAAGGGCTCTTTTTTGGTCAATTACCGGTATTCCACGCTCTCGCTGCTCAGCCGGGTCGGGGTAAATATCGG
>JADZFP010000610.1 GCA_020849825.1 Saprospiraceae bacterium | reverse complement strand
CGGGCCGGACGGCAGGCTCGATTTCAATATTTTGCATCGGTCCCGGGTTATGCCAGTGTTGAGTGAGTTATCCGATTCATTACCTGTTGACGAAAAAAAGGGGCTTTCGCTGGGTGTTTATTCCGTCCGATCGCTCCCGAATTTCCCTAACTACCGCCTCTACGATTTCCCCGACAGCCCCTGCGATACATTGGGCATCGATACGCCCGTCGCTGTTAAAGAACCTCTGGCGAACTTATCGATAAAAGCCTATCCCAACCCGGTAACAGACACCTGGTACCTGGAAGCAGGATTTTCTTCGGGTCGCCTGCATATTTTTGATTTTTCCGGCCGGATGATCCGACAAATCGATTGGGCCGGCTCGGCCGATAATTTACAAGTCCTGGTACACGATTGGCCTGCAGGAATGTATTATTGGCATTGGCAACCGGAGAGCGGAGAAGTGCAGAGTGGGTGGTTTGTAAAAATGTAGGTCTTTGCCCGATGGCAAAGAGTTACCAATTGGCCTATTATCATTACCCAAAGAACCGTCTCGCAAGTCTGGCGCCAGCGCAACAAGACTTGCGAGACGGTCTCTTCCACTCAGCGCCACACCACTCGCCCCATCCCGACCAGCCGCCCGGCGCTCGACACCCGGAAGCCGTACACCCCGGCCGGCAGTTGAACGCCCCCCGTTTCGACCGTGTTGCCGACGATGCGCCGCTGCAATACCGCGCGCCCCAGTCCGTCGATCCATTCAAAGGTACCGGATCCCAGCTCGGCGCCTTTCAGCAGGAGCAGATCGCCCGCAGTGGCCGGATTGGGCGACAAACTGATTTGCCGGGAGATTTCCCCTGCCACGGGAGTTTTGGTGTGTACGGCGACAAAGTTCTCGCCGACCGTGTGATGGGTGTAATTGGTGATGACGGGTTCGTTGAAGTCGAAATAGATGCCCGCGCGGTTGTTAAGCACCGTGCCCAGCGGTATGTTCTGGCGCTGTTGCACCTCGAATTTGACAAAACCGTGCGAAGCCGGCTCGTTCGTCGTCGAATCGGGCAGCAAAATATTGTCGAAGAAAAAACTCAAATAGCCTGCCCCCGACAATTCGAAGCGATAATCGTGGCTGGCGGCGCCCGGAACCACCGTGACCGGGTCGAGCCAGAAAGGCAGGGTGTCGCGCAGTACCACCTGGAAAGCCGTGTCGTTGCCCGTATTCTGGAAACGAATCAGGTAGTCGAGCGGCTGACCGGGCCGGATGTAATGCTCGTCGCCGTAGCCGAGCGGGAAGCCTTGCTTGTCGTTCGGGTCGTAGGCTGCCGTGCTTTCGCGGCAGTCGATCGAAACGAAGGGATCGCGGTCGTCTTCGCCGAATTGCGACACGTAGCCGAAACTGAACCCGCCCAGGCCATTGTATCCGCAGGCCTCCACCGTGGCCGAGGGGAAAGGATGCAGCGGATTGCCCGGCTCCTGCTCGGCTTCGAGGCGCCAGGTACTGCCGTTGGCGGGCAGCAGCACGACCATCGAATCGCCCTGCGGCAACTGGAACGCCCCCTGGTAGTTGATGATGTTGTCTTCAATGACGATGTAATCGAGCATGGCACTGGGCGCCGTGCCGGTATTGAACAATACAAACCGAACGGAGTCCGTCTGACAAGCCCCCTCCACCTCGATATTGGCGCCCGACCAGCCCGGCACATCCAGGCAGAATGTATCGGGGTAGATATGCGCTTCGATGCAGTGCGTCTGGCCCACCGCGGTACTGTCGCAGTCGAGGTAAATGACAACCGGGAACGAACCGCACTCACCCGGCTCGATATCGCCCAGTTCGAAACGCCAGACGTTGTTGCCTTCGTCGATGCCGGGCAACCCGGAGGATACCAGGCTCATAAAAGGGTCGAGCGTCAGGCGTAAAAAAGCGTCTTCGGCGGTCGCCGTGCCGGTATTGCAATAGCGGGCGGTGTACGTGTTGTTGAAACAGCGCCGCAGGGCCCAGGTACCGATATCGGTTTCCAGAAACGGGCATTGCACGAATGCCTGCGCGGCAAAGTCATTGACCGTAACGCCGCCCGTGCTGTCAACCTGAACCGGAATGGGGTCCTGGCAAATTTCCCAGTAGCCGTTGGGCGCTTCGACGCTGAGCAAATAACTGCCCGTATCGACCCAAAAGCGGTATTTACCGTCGAGCAGCGCCGAACTGTACTGCGTGTACACGGGGTCGCCGAGGTTGCCGAGCAGTTCCAGCCGGGCACGCCAGCCGGGCAACAGCGCCTCCGAGGTGTCGGGCTGGCAGTCGGCATCGGCGTCGATCAGGGTTGTGCCCTGGAGGGTTTGTTCGAAAGCAAAATTGTTGGACGAGATACCGATCAGGTGTTCGCAGACGGCCTCATTGCCGCAAGGGTCGCCGACGAACCATTTGATTTTGTGGGTACCCTGCGGAAACTCCGGCGTTACCCAGCCGTCGGGATTGGCCACGGTATTCCAGAGAATTGTAGCCGTTACAGTGTCGCCATGAATCGTCTGGCGAATTGCGAATCGGTATTTCTGATCCGCAGATACAGGTCTTTCATCAAAATTGACGGGTGTGCCGCCGGTAAATCCAGGATTAAAAACATTGCCCAGGTTGACCTGCCCGGGCGCAGGCGGGTTTTGGCTGCTGACGACCGTTTCCATCGTACCGTCGAAGTCGGTATCCAGAAACAACTGAAAATAGATGTCCAGATCATTGCCGTAAAAAGCGTCCGACGCCGTGATATTCCAGGCGTGCGGCGCTTCCGAGATGTCGTGGCTATCGCCGGAGGCGCTGGACCAGATCGGATTGTTCCATAAAAAAGGGTCGTTTGGGGTCTCGTCAAAAACGATCGGACAAAATGGATAACAATACTCGATCACCGGGTCGACAAAATCCAGGTACATGATAAACTGCCTGTATTCGTAACAATTGGCCGTTTCTGACCAAAAGATGCTGTAATCGGTCGGCGCCGGAGAGCCCGGCGCGTAATAGGCCACAGTCGGCGCCCAGGGGGCGGCCGTTCCGGCAGGGGAAAGCACCACACCGGGCAGGTTTTCCGGGTTCGTATTGGGGACACTGGGCGTCGGGTTGCCGATCACGACACAGGGCAGATCGGGGTTGTAGGCGCTGCTTTTGATCGTCCAGGTGCGCTCGATCAGCGTACAGGCATAGGGAATGACGGTGAATACGGCATCTTCAAAACTAATCGTGGGCGCATCGCCACTGACGACCAGTATTTCAGGCGCCCCATAATCAGCCGAAATGCTGGTGGTCAGCACGAGGTCGTCGGGGAAACGAACGTAAAAGTTGCTCTGCGCGAAAGCCGGCACAGTCGCCAGCCATCCGATCAGGAGGAATAGAATTTTTCTCATGGGATGATAAAGTGATGATTCCATAATCTAGTGGGTCAAGGTGGGTTCACCGACTGTTTACAGGGTCAAAAGTGGCGGCTTCCGTGTTTGATCTACAAATACAAAATTTGCTTTTTATAAAAAAGAATATTAAATTAAAAAACTGATTTACAATATTTTAATTTAAATTTTATCAATAATTTTGTAAATCAAATCCGCTGCAAATAATGATGCGCAACTCCACGCTGTTCAGGTTATTGGAAAAACTCGACCTCAAATCGCGCCGCGAGGCCCGCAAATGGCTGGCTTCGCCCGTCCACAACCAACGCGCCGACGTGACCGCCCTGTTCGATTACCTGGCCGAAGCCTTGTCGGGCAAACCTGGGTTATTGAACAAGCAGGCGGCATTTTCCGCCTGTTATCCGGATGAAAAGTACGACGACCGCCGCATGAACCACCTCATGTCGTGGTTGTCGGCCGCCCTGCGCGACTACCTGGCCTGGCGCGAATGGCAGTCGGACGCTGCCGCTGTCGGGTTGTTGCGGAGCCGCGCCCTGCGCAAACTCGGCCTGGGCCCCGAATTTGAAAAAGAATGGCAACTGGCCCTCACGGCCCTCGATGCCGAGCCATACCGCGACGAACACTATTTTTATCAGTTGCACCTTCTTCGGCGCGAGCATTTCGAATACGCCTCCGTTCAAAAACGCGCTGCCGGCCTTCCGCTCAGCGAGCTGGCCGAGGCTGCCGAGACGGCCTACCGCCTGAACCGTTTGCGCTACGAATGCGGAACCGCGGTCGCCAAAGCCGTCTCCCGCGACGCTGACCTGCCGACGGCGCCCGCTCAGGAAACAGATACCATCGCGCTGTACGAACACCTGCTCGAAGCCCTGCGCGATACGAACAACGAGGCTGCTTTTCATACCGCCAAAACACTGCTGGATACCCATTGGGGGCTTTTCCGCAACAACGAGCGCCGCGATTTGTACCTGTTGGCCCTCAACTATTGCATCCGAAAGATCAACGGGGGGCAACGGGAGTACATGCGAACCGCCTTCGATCTTTACCATTCGGGACTGGAAAACCGGGCGCTTTTCGAACACGGCTATTTGTCGCGGTTTACCTACAAAAACGCCGTTACGGCGGGGCTCAACCTGAAAGAATACGAGTGGGTGCGGAATTTTATCGAAAGCTATCGCCAATACCTGCCGCCCCGCGAACAGCACAGCGCCTATTGCTACAACCTCGCGGTGTGGTATTTCTGGCAATCCGACTACGACCAGACGATGACCTTGCTCCGCGAACGGGAGTTCGGCGACCCGCTCACCAACCTCGACGCGCGCGCCATTTTGTTGCGGATTTATTACGAACGCGGGTACCAGGAAGCGCTGGAATCGCATCTCGACAGTTTTCAGGTCTATTTACGGCGCCTGAAAGACATCGGTTATCAGCGCGACAATTATTCGAGGCTTTTGCGGATGGTAAAAAAAATGACGCGCCTCGATCCGCAGGACCGCTCGGTGCGCACAGCCCTGCGCGAGGAAGTGGAGCAAACCGCCGCCATCGCCGAAAAGAAATGGCTGCTTGAACAACTTCTTTAAAAAGCGGCTTTATACGGCGCAGCCCTTAAAATTCTGGCGAACGATCCGTCTCCATCGTACTTTTGCGCCTTCCGACCATGCAACTGACATTCGTATTACCGCTTTTACTTTCCGCCGTCAATATCGGCGGCATCATCGAAGCCATCGGCGAGATCATCGACGAGCGCCTTGCCGGCCCGGGCACCAAGGCCTGGAACAACCGCATACAACGCCTGCGCGATGCGTTGAAAAAATTCACCGGCGCCCTGGTGCCCTGGGATGCGGAAATGCTGCATTTGCTCTCGCTCAACAAGGCTCAGGCGCAGAAAGCTGGCTGGTTCGGGCGCCCTGCCGGCGGGGTGTTCACCAGTATTTATCACGAGCCGATCCTCGCTTTTGTAAAAGAACGACCGACCAAAGCGCCTATACTGCTGGCGCGTACCAGCGACCGCGAATACGTTTTTCGGCTCAAAGGCAAGGAAACGGAAATCTGGGTCAATCTCCAGCCGCTGGGCGTATTGGTCAACGGCGCCTTGCTTGCAGCGGGCAAAGGCAGCAAACTGATCGCCCGGGTCGACAACAACAGCGGAGTCGCACAGTCTATCGTAGAAGTGGGCGGCAAACCCGCCGCCACGCTCCTGCACCCCGATCATGCCGATAGCCCGATGCCGCGCGCGGTCACGCTCCTGCGCGAGCTGAGTGCGGAGGAGGAGACGATCGTGTTGGCGCTGGCGGTGTTGCGGATGCGGGGAGAGGCCTGATCTCAGGCGCTTTCTCCGCCCTGATTGATCTTTTTGAACGTCTTGTCCAAATAGTACAAGTTCCGCTCTTCGTAGCCCATCCGCTCCACGATGGTGATCACTTCGCTCACTTTGCGTTCGCTGTCTTGTTGTTCAAGTACAAAGGGCTGGAGGAAGAGGTAGGTGGCGTGTTCGCCGTTCTGGAGGCACCAGGTGGCGAGTTCGTTGATGGCGAGGGTGACGGTGTGTTCCAGGTCGAATACCTTTTTGAACGCTTCCAGCACGGTGCCGAACTCGCGCTGCGGCTCACCCAGCTGGTCGGGCATTACCGCCTTGCCGCCGTTGGCATTGACGTATTTGTACAACTGGAGCATGTGGGTGCGCTCGTCGTCGGAAGCGAGGTAGAAGTACTCGCCGATGTTCGGCAGCCCGAGATTTTCGGCCCAGGTGGCCATGGCGAGGTAGGCGTTGGAAGCAAATGCTTCTTTGGCGATTTGAGCGTTGAGTTTATCCTGAACGGCGTTGGAGAGCATGGTGGTAAAGTTTATCAGTGAGGTAAAATGCAATTACCACGCAAAGGTTTTTTTTCCTGTTCAAATACTCAACCTTCGCCCCGACAAAATCCGCGATTTAGACCGATTCCAACAGCATGTCATATTTTATCCGCATCCGCAACTTTTTCAATTTTTCCCAACAATTCCAGTCGCTCCGCAACGTACCGCGTTTCTTTCGCATGATCTGGGCGGTTTCGCCCCGTCTGACCCTTTGGAACGCCGTTTTGCGACTGATTCAGGCTGCCATCCCGGTCTCCATGCTGTACATCGGCAAAGAAATCATCGACGAGGTGATCCGGCTGGCCGGCAGCCATGAAGCGCATCAATGGCGCGACGCCGACGAACTGTGGGTCTGGGTCGGGCTTGAATTTGCCCTGGGCGTGTTCAACAGCCTGCTGGGCAGGGGCATCACCGTAACCGACAATCTGCTGGGCGACCTGGTGTCGAACGACAGTAGTGTACGCATCATGCGCCACGCTGCCACGCTCGACCTGTTTCAGTTTGAAAACCCGACTTTTTACGACAAACTGGAACGCGCCCGCACCCAGACCTTCGGCCGTACCGTGCTGATGAGTATGGTCTTTTCGCAGGTGCAGGACCTCATTTCGATGCTGTTTCTCATCGGAGGGCTCGGGGCCTTCAATCCCTGGCTGTTGTTGCTCCTGTTCGTGGCCGTCATTCCTTCTTTTTTGGGTGAAACCCATTTTAACCAAAAAACCTACTCGCTTACCCGCTCCTGGACGCCCGAACGGCGCGAACTGGACTACCTGCGCTACATCGGCGCCAGCGATACGACGGTAAAAGAGACCAAAATTTTCGGACTGGAGCATTTCATCACCGAGCGTTTTAAAAACATTTCCGACCGCTATTACCACGCCAACCGCAAACTGACCCTGCAACGCGCCGCCTGGGGAAGCCTGTTCTCGCTGCTGGCGAACGCTTCTTACTACTTCGCCTACGTTTTGATCGTCTGGCAGGCCGTCACGAGTGTAATTACGATCGGTACGCTCACGTTTCTGGCCGGTTCGTTCCAGCGTATGCAGGGTATGCTGCAGGGCGTGGTGTCCCGTTTTACACGCATTGCAGAAACGGCGTTGTACCTCCAGGACTTTTTCGATTTTCTGGCCTTAAAGCCGTTGAACGACCTCGAAAAGGCTACCCGAAAAATTCCGCGCCCCATCCGCGAAGGTTTTGTTTTTGAAAATGTCAGCTTCAAATATCCCGGCAGCGAACAATGGGCCATCCGCAACCTCAGCTTCACGCTCCATCCCGGTGAAAAACTCGCGCTCGTGGGCGAAAATGGCGCCGGAAAAACCACGGTGGTCAAATTACTCGCCCACCTTTATCAGCCCACAGAGGGCCGCATCCTGCTCGATGGCGTCGATCTGAACGAGTTCGACCCCGAAGACCTGCGGCGCGAAATCGGGATCATCTTCCAGGACTTTTACCGCTTCATGTTTACCGCTTCCGAAAACATCGCCGTGGGCAACATCCCCGAACGCGACAACCGCCCCCGCATCAGCGATGCTGCGGAAAAAAGCCTGGCCGATTCGGTCATCGAATCGCTGCCCAAAGGCCTCGATCAAATGCTGGGCAAACGCTTCGCCGAAGGCGTGGAACTCTCCGGCGGCCAATGGCAAAAAATCGCCCTCGCCCGCGCCTACATGCGCGACGCCCAACTGGTGATCCTCGACGAGCCAACCGCCGCCCTCGACGCCCGCGCCGAACACGAAGTGTTTGTACGGTTCGCCGAACTGATGCAGGGCAAGGCGGCCGTGCTCATCTCCCACCGCTTTTCCACGGTGCGTATGGCCGACCGCATCCTGTTCCTCGAACACGGACAATTGCTGGAAATCGGCAGCCACGAAGAATTGTTGAAACAGGGCGGGAAGTACGCCGAACTGTTTCGTTTGCAGGCGAAGGGGTATTTATAATGGCGCCTTAAAACACCAGTTCACTAAAGGCATCCCCCGCTTCCCGTTCCTGTTCCAAAGCCCGATCTGAACGCCCCGCAGGTCGTGGCACCGGTTCAAAACGCCGATCTGCACGCCGCGCCCCCGGGTACTTCGGTTGCGCACCCCGGCGATACTGACGCCCTTGAATTCGTAAATGGTATTGAAGCCTCCGGTGAGCGTCAGGCCGTTCAGGCGGGTGATGAAACATGCCGCGCCGCCCACTTGTACGCCATTGACCACCCCGTCGTTGAGGGTACCGCCCAGGCTGGCGCTCAGGCCGTTGATACGCGTGGATTCATAGTTCCGGACGCGATTTTCATAAAAATCCACACTGTCCATGTAAGGAAAATCGGGGCCGCCGAACAGCAGGCTGAAAAAACTGGCCGGAAAAATCTCGGCATTCACCCCGTTGATCGTCACGCGGGCGCTGTCGGCAATCGGCCAGGCGATAAACCCCAGCCCCAGGCCGTTGATCGTCGTCTGGCCGGAGTAGAACGGCGTGGGCCAGATGGCGTAGCGCACGTGTTTACGCCGGTCGATCTCGCGGTTGGGACGCGGATTGGGCGAGATACCGGAGAAATAATAGGTCTGACCGCCGTCCTCGTACAACACGTCGAGGCCTTGGGCGCTGTGATAGGCAACCAGTTCGTGCAAAACGGTATCCCCGGCGTACAAGGCAACCCATTGGCTGGGGATGTAATGATGCGTCGTATCCGGCCTGACCAAGAGCTCGTACTCGTCCATTCTGATCTTTTGGTAAATACCCAGACTGCGGTCGCCGATGAATTTCATTTTCGACATGCTGCCGTAAGGGATGGCAATGGTGTCGTAGCTGATTTGCAAACTGGCCGCAACATTGGCGTTAAAAGCCGTGGTAAAAAAGAAGGTATCGGCCCGATAATCGACCAGGCGACCGGCGTAGATCAGTTCGCCGGCGGTTTCAAAATCATACATACAGTTGCGGTAGAGGTAAAACCCGTTGTCGTCGGGCAGGGCCATTTTGTCGTCCAATTTCAGGGTATGCCCTTTTTTGAGCAGGAGAAGCGCGGTTGGCGGGGCCGGCTGCTGGGCGAAAACCGGATTAAAAGCAAGGGGAATGGCGGTAAAAAGTATAAAAAGCAGTCTCATGGTTGAACAATTTTGAGGCAAAGTTCCGCCCGGCCCCAGGCGCTTCCGTACTGACTTTTGCCAATGAAATAATTTTTTTTATTGCATATCAGGAAGCGTTTCCTTTAGCCGCTGCCGCCGTGCTACCTTTGGCACGATGGGACTGCTCAACCTCCATACCCACCTGGCGACGCGGGCGCCCGGCTTTGTCGAAATCGAAAGCGTATACTACGGTCAGATTCAAAAACCGGCGGCCGACTGGTACTCCGTCGGGTTGCACCCCTGGTATCTGCCAGCTTCCGACTGGCAGGGCGCCGAACATTGGCTGCGCGCAGAAGCGGCCCGCCCGGAAGTGCTCGCCATCGGCGAAGCCGGGCTCGATAAAGTGACAACCACGCCCTGGACCGATCAATTAGCCGCATTTCGGCTGTGTATCGCCGTATCGGAGGAAGCCGGAAAACCACTGATTATTCACTCCGTACGGGCTTTTAACGAAATACTGGCGGAAAAAAAACGCGCCCAGCCCCGCCAACCCTGGATTTTCCACGGCTTTGCCAAACCCGAAAACGTCGCGCTTCCCCTCCTCAAAGCCGATTGCTACCTGTCGTTTGGAGCAGCTTTGTTAAAAAAAGACCACCCCGCCCAAACTGCCCTGAAACACTGTCCGCCCGAACGTTTTTTCCTTGAAACCGACGACGAGGCGTTGAGTATCCGGGAAGTATACCACCAGGCCGCCGTCTTGCTGAACCTTCCCGAGCAGGCGGTACGGCAACAGGTTTGGTCAAATTTTCAACGTGTTTTCGCCCCCGATCCCGCTATTTTTGCGCCCAAAATCGCGCAATCCTGATCCTATCCGTGTCTGAAACTCCCTCTGTCCCGCACTGGCTACAGCGCACCGAATTGCTGCTGGGCGCCGAAGCCCTCGACAAACTCAAAAACACCCACGTGCTCGTCATCGGTCTGGGCGGCGTGGGAAGTTTTGCCGCCGAATTCCTCGCCCGCTCCGGCGTGGGCCGCATGACCATCATCGACGGCGACACCGTCGATCTGACCAATACCAACCGGCAATTGCCCGCCCTGCATTCCACCGTCGGGCAATCCAAAGCCGGCATCATGGCTACCCGCATGAAAGACATCAATCCGGAGCTCGACCTGAGGGTCCGGGAAGAGTTTCTGACGCCCGAAACGGTCAAAACGCTCATCACCGACGAATACGACTACGTTTTCGACTGTATCGATTCCGTGCAGCCCAAACAATACGTGATCGTGGCCTGCAAGCAAAAAGGTGTGCGCGTGGTGAGCAGCATGGGCGCCGGCGGGCGCGTCGATCCGTCGAAAGTACAGGTAGCCGACCTGTCCGAGACCTTCAATTGCCCTTTTGCCCAGCAGGTGCGCAAAGGCCTGAAACGAAAGGGCGTGCGGCGGGGCGTCACCGTCGTATTTTCCTCCGAGATCGTCAGCAAGGAGCACATGATGATGACCGACGGCAGCAGGTTTAAAAAGTCGTTCTACGGAACTATTTCGTACATCCCGGCGCTTTTTGGTTTGCACATGGCCAGCGTCGTCGTGCGCGACGTGGCCGGGCGCTAAACTGCGACATGACCATATTTGCCGAAACACCCCGCCTCATTCTTCGCGAACTGGTCCCGGAAGACGCCCCGGGTATGTTTGCCCTCGACAGCAACCCGGCCGTCCTTCGCTATATCGGCGTGCCGCCGCAAACGGATATGGAACAAAGCCTGGCAATCATCGAGTTCGTACGGGCACAGTACCGCGACAACGGCATCGGGCGCTGGGCCGTCATTCTGAAAGAAAGCGGCGAATTTATCGGCTGGTCGGGGCTCAAACTGATCCGCGAAACCGTCAACGGGCACAGCAATTACTACGATTTGGGCTATCGTTTCCGCGAAGAATTCTGGGGCAAAGGCTATGGCTTCGAGGCGGCCCGCGCCTGTCTTAATTACGGCTTCGACACCCTGCAACTGCCTGTTATTTATGCTATTGTAAAACAGGGCAACACGGCTTCGCACCGGATCATTCAAAAACTCGGATTCAGGTTCGATGGTACGTATGAAGACAGTGGTGAAGAAATTGCCTGGTACGAAAAATGGCGGGAAGAAACCTCGATTTAAAAGCTTGTTTGCCCCCTGCCTTTCCGGAAATACCTACTTTTGCCACGCCCTTTACCGACGACCACCAAAATTCAACATTCCTCATTCATCACTTATCATTCCATTATGAGCGCAATACGCGATATCCTCGCCCGTGAAATTATCGACAGCCGCGGCAACCCGACCGTGGAAGTGGAAGTCTGGACCGAAACCGGCTTTGCCGGCCGTGCCGCTGTGCCCTCGGGCGCCAGCACCGGCGTACACGAAGCCGTCGAACTGCGCGACAACGACGACAGCCGCTACCTCGGCAAAGGCGTACGCCAGGCCGTGAAAAACGTGGAAAAAGTCCTGCGGGAAGAACTCGTAGGCCTCGAAGTAACCGACCAGATCAAGATCGACCGCCTGATGCTCGACCGCGACGGCACGCGCAACAAATCCAAACTGGGCGCCAACGCCATCCTCGCCGTCTCCCTGGCCGTGGCCAAAGCAGCCGCCGAAGAATTCGGCCAGCCGCTCTACCGCTACCTCGGCGGCGTCAATGCACACGTGCGACCCGTGCCTATGATGAACATCCTCAACGGCGGCGCACACGCCGACAACGGCATCGATTTTCAGGAATTTATGGTCATGCCCGTGGGCGCCGACAGCTTTTCCGAAGGCCTCCGCATGGGCGTGGAAATATTCCACCACCTCAAAAAAGTGCTCAAAAGCAAAGGCTACGCCACCAACGTCGGCGATGAAGGCGGCTTCGCTCCCGGTATCAAAAACAACGAAGAAGCCATCCAAATGGTCATGACCGCCATCGAATCGGCCGGCTACCGCCCGCTCGACGACGTCGTCATTGCCATGGACGCAGCCGCTTCCGAATTCTACGACGTGGAAAAAGGCGAGTACGTGTTCAAAAAATCGACCGGCGACCGCCTCTCCCGCAACGATATGGTGGCCTTCTGGAAAGACTGGTGCAACCGCTACCCCATCCATTCTATCGAAGACGGCTGCGCCGAAGACGACTGGGACGGCTGGAAATCGCTCACCGAAACCCTCGGACACCGCATCCAGCTCGTGGGCGACGACCTGTTCGTCACCAACACCGAACGCCTCCAGCGTGGTATCGATGAAAAAATTGCCAACTCGATCCTCATCAAGGTCAACCAGATCGGTTCGCTGACAGAGACCATCGAGGCCGTCAACCTGGCTACCCGCAACGCTTACACCTCGGTCATCAGCCACCGCTCGGGCGAAACGGAAGACACCACCATCGCCGACCTCGCCGTGGCGCTCAACACCGGCCAGATCAAAACCGGCTCGGCTTCGCGCTCCGACCGGGTAGCGAAATACAACCAGCTGCTCCGCATCGAAGAAGAACTCGGCGACCAGGCGACGTACCTCGGCCGCTCGATTTTCGGACTGTAAAGGGTTTTAATTGCACGCAGAGGGAGGAGTGTTTCACGCGAAGAGCGCAGAGGAGCAAAGTGCGCAAAAGGGGGGATTGTAATACATGTCCTTCTTGGTGACCTCCGCGACTTTGCGTGACATAGTTGCACGCAGAGGCGCAGAGACACAGAGGGAAGGTTCACGCGAAGAACGCAAAGGAGCAAAGTGCGCAAAGAAAGAAGCCATGACTTCCCATCAAAAAACGCTGCGCCTCTGCGCCTCTGCGTGCAATAAAAAATACGCCCCCCCTTTGCGTGAAATAAACATTGCACGCAGAGACACAGAGGGAAGAGTGGTTCACGCGAAGGGCGCAAAGGAGCAAAGTGCGCAAAGAAAGAAGCCATGACT
>JADZFP010000609.1 GCA_020849825.1 Saprospiraceae bacterium | reverse complement strand
TTTCGGAACCAACGAATTGTACCGCGAATTTGTGCGGCAGTGCCACGAACGCAATATCAAAGTCGTGCGCGATGTGGTGCTCAATCACATCGGTGAAAACCACTACTGGATGCACGACCTGCCTTCCCGCGACTGGTTGAACCAATGGCCGACTTTTACCCGAACCAGTTACCGCGCCCCTACGCTGATCGATCCCTATGCCTCGGAAGCGGATAAAAAACACTTTTCCGACGGCTGGTTCGATACAGCTATGCCCGACCTCAACCAGCGCAATCCGCACGTAGCCAACTACCTGATCCAGCAGGCGATCTGGTGGGTGGAGTATGCCGGCGTCGACGATTTTCGCATCGATACCTACACCTATTCCGACCAGGCTTTTTGCAGCCGCTGGTGCCAGGCAATCAGCGCCGAGTACCCCAATATGAACATGTTCGGAGAGATTTGGGAATACGGGGTGACGGTGCAGGGCTATTTTGCCGACAACCAGCCGGCCAAACACACGGGCTTCGACTCCAACCTGCCCAGCGTGGTGGATTTTCAATTGTGCTTTGCCATACAGGAAGCGTTGACGCGGCCACAGGGCTGGCTGGAAGGCTCGTCCAAAGTGTATTACACCCTGGCCAAAGACTATTATTACGAAAACCCCTACCGCAACGTGACCATGCTCGACAACCACGACATGACGCGTTTTTACACGACAGTCGGGGAGGATTTCAACAAATTCAAAAGCGGTATCGCTTTCCTGTTTACGATGCGCGGTATTCCGCAGATCTACTACGCTACGGAAATTCTGGACACCGGCAACGAGCGCCCCTCGCACGGCAATATCCGCAAGGATTTCCCCGGCGGCTGGCCCGGCGACAAGGTCAACAAGTTTACGGAAGCGGGCCGCAGCCCGGCAGAAAACGAGGCCTACAACTTTACCCGCACCCTCATCCGCTACCGCACCGCCACGCCCGCGCTGCAAACCGGTCGGCTGATGCAATTCGTTCCGGTCGACGATCTCTACACCTACTTCCGCTACGACGAGGCAAAAACCGTTATGGTGACGCTCAATACTTCCGACAAGGACAAGGTATTGGAAACCAAACGTTTTGAAGAACGCATGAAGGGCTTCTCCCGCGCCCGGAACGTCGTAACGGGCGAAGTGATCAACGACTTGTCCAAACTGCCCGTCGGGAAAAACCAGCCTTTGGTGCTCGAATTGATGCGTTGACTTAATGCAAGTCTAACAACTGTCCGTAAGGGCTTTCAAACAGCACGGATGCGGCAGGAAACCGCGCCCTGACGGCTTCCAGCGTGGCCGGCTGGGCGATCAAAACGATCTGTCCGGCGCTCAGCGTTTGCGGGTCGGTGACGATCCCTATGTCAACGCCGAACCGGGTTTTCCATGTTTTCTGGTAAAATTTCACCTGATCGAGGTGCTCCGGATGTTTTACCGTTTTGACGACGGCAAAGTCGAGCCGGAAATCGGGGAGTGTGTTTTCTATTTGCCGGATGAAGACGCCTTCCCGTTCAAAATCAGCCATTTTATCCGGGTGGTACTGAATTTTTTCCCACACCAGCCGGTAAGATGACATACATAGCGGGAGGGTCAGTACGAGCGCCAGTCCCCAGGCCAGGCGGCGTTTTTGCCAAAGTTCGACCCGTTCCGCCACGGCCGCCACGGCAATGCCCCACAACAGGGCAAAAAGCGGGTAAAGCGGGGCGTCGTACCATTCCAGTTTGACCGGCGGCCAGGAGATAAAAGCCAGATACCCGACTGCAATCCCCAAAAAATAGCCGTAAACCCGCCGGATCAGCGGCGACGAAGCGACAAAAAACGCGGATATGGTCAGCGGGACAAACCAGATCAGGGGGTATCGTTTCAGTTCGGTAAAATTGTTCAGGTAAAAATCCCAGGGGTGTTTGTGCCAGCCCAGTCCTTCGCCTGAAAACCGGTTGAATTCCGACTTTTTTACCAATGCCCAATACCCGGCCGATTGCCATTCGCGCAGCCCGTAATACGCCGCACAGGCCAGCAAGGTCAGTCCGGCAAACAGGTATAACGATTTGTGCGGCAGCAACTTGCGGTGATTTCCGGGCAACAGGCCGATTATCGCCAGGTAAGGCAGCAGCAACAAACCCGGCATGCCTTTGCACAGGAATGCTCCGAAAACCAGTCCTGCCAGCACGGCAAAACTGCGCGCCGGCGGGTAATCTCCGAGCAAATACCGAATGAAATACAGGGTATAGGCCAGGACGAAAAAGGTCTGCACAGCGTCCAGGTCGGCGCTGCGCCCCATGTGCGGACCGAAAAAGCCCGGGGATGCCAGGAAAAACAGGACGGCGACAACGCCGGCGAGCAACGATTTCAGGCGGGTGACGCAAAACCAGTACAACAGCAAAGCGATTCCGATACACGCCAGGGCCGAGGGCAGCCGGGCGCCCAGTTCGGTGTAGCCGAATATTTTCATGCTCAGAGCCTGCAACCAAAGCACCAGCGGGGGTTTGAAATTCCAGTGGTCGATCTCGCCGTCCATCCGGTAGTCCAGCCAATGTCCGTTTTGTGCAATCTCGACGCTGTTGTTGACGTAGCGGGCTTCATCCCATTGAAAAACAGGGAATTGGTCCAGGTCGTACAGGCATACGAAGCCGGTTGCAATGCTCAATAAAACGCCGATGAGGATCGGGCCGGAGACGTTTCTGATCAGGTTCGTCATAGGAATGCGGCAAATCTGCTACGTTTGTCCGGATTATTGATCATTTTGACTTCATGAAAAATACAATTGCCGCTTTATTATTCCTTTTGATTGCAGGGCCGCACGCGCTTTGGAGCCAGTTGCCCAGTTATATTCCTTTTCCTTACGACAGCACGAAAGTCGTCACGGCCGATACGGCGGTAGTGGTCACCGCTCACCCGCTGGCCACGATGGTCGGCGTTCAGATCCTGCGGCAGGGCGGCAATGCCATCGATGCCGCGGTGGCCGTACAGTTTGCCCTAGCAGTGGTTTATCCACAGGCGGGTAACCTGGGCGGCGGCGGATTTCTGGTGTATCGCGACGAAAAAGGGAAGGCCGTGGTGCTCGATTACCGCGAAAAAGCGCCTGCCGCAGCGACCGAAACCATGTATCAGGACACGGCCGGCAAGGTCATCGAGGCCAAAAGCCGTTACGGCATTTTTGCCTGCGGCGTGCCGGGCACGGTCGACGGCATGTGGGAAGTGCATAAAAAATACGGCCGACTGCCCTGGGCTCGTTTGCTCGATCCCGCCACCGAACTGGCGGAAAAAGGTTACCAGATTTCGGCGCAGGAAGCCGAGCAATTGAATGCAGAACGCATCAATTTTCTTCGTCATAGCGGCATCCAGCCCGCATTTGTCAAAAAAACAAAATGGGAGGCCGGCGACTGGCTCATCCAGAAAGACCTCGCGGCTACCCTGCGCCGGATCGCCAGCGATGGCCGCGCAGGTTTTTACGAGGGGGCAACGGCGGCCCTGATCGATTACGAAATGCAAAAACGCGGCGGACTCATCACCAAAGAGGATTTGCTCAATTACCACAGCGTGTGGAGGACGCCGCTGGAGTTCGACTGGCAGGGGCTTCATTTTATCACCATGCCGCCGCCGTCAAGCGGGGGCATCATTCTGGCGCAATTGCTCAAAATGACCGGCCAATATCCGCTGGCTTCTTACGGGTTTCATTCCGCCCAGGCCATTCACCTGATGGCCGAAGCCGAACGCCGGGCATTTGCCGACCGCGCGATTTATCTCGGCGACCCTGATTTTGTCAAAATACCCCTCAAACACCTGACCAGCGACCAGTATGCCGCCGACCGGATGACTTCCTATAATCCGCAAAAAGCCACCCCGAGCGACCGTGTGGGCACCTTCAAGGCAAAGGAAAGTGAAGAAACAACGCATTACAGCATCGTCGACGGGCAGGGCAATGCCATATCGGTTACCACTACGCTCAACGATTCGTATGGCAGCCGGGTGGTCGTGTCGGGCGCAGGGTTTATTCTGAACAATGAAATGGACGATTTCAGCGCCAAACCCGGCGCTTCTAACCTCTACGGCGCCATCGGAGGGCGGCCAAATGCCATTACCGGCGGCAAACGCCCGCTGAGCAGCATGACGCCTACCATCATTACCCGAAACGGCAAGGTAGATATGGTCGTGGGTACGCCCGGCGGCACCACCATCCCGACCTCGGTGTTCCAGATCGTGACCAACGTGTATGTGTTCAACCGCGCACTGCCCGACGCTGTCCGCGACGGCCGTTTTCACCACCAATGGCTGCCCGACCGTATCGTGTATGAAGAAGGCGTATTGCCGGAATCACTGACCGAGGAATTGCGCGCTTTGGGCCACAATGTGGAACCGCGCGGACCCATCGGCAGGGTAGAGGCGATCATCCGGCTGCCCGACGGCCGCTGGCAAGGCGTCGCCGACGATCGCGGCGACGACTGCGCGGGGGGATTTTGATTTTGATGAGGATTCGAGGATATGAGAATGCGAGGATTTGAGGAAAAGGGTTGTTCCTTCTCCCGGTTACCTGTTTTGTAAGTGAGCGTAATTGCATTCGGGAGGGTTATCTTCACCTTTTTTAACCACCTCACCAATTCACCAATTCACCGCCAATTCACCACCAATTCACCCAAAGCTACAAGCAGCAACAACCCTTTTCCTCAAATACTCAAATCCTCGCATCCTCGAATCCTCATCAAAAATGCATTCTCCTTTGCCAAAAATCGTTATCGCCGGCGCGGGCCGGATCGCCTGGCACCTGGGCCGCCGCCTGAAAGGAAAAGGCATGCCGGTGGCGCACGTAGTGAGCCGTACGGCTGCTCATGCCCGCGAACTGGCGCAGGCGCTGGGTTCCGATTGGTCGGACGACTGGAGCAAGGTGCCGGCGGATGCCGACTGGTTGCTGATCGCCGTGCGCGACGATGCCATCGCGGCGGTAGGGGAGGCCCTGTCGGCGAGCATGCCGGAGGTGTTGGCCACGCATACTTCCGGCGCTACGCCGGGTACGGTATTGGCGCCTTTTTTCCGGCGTTACGGGGTTTTTTACCCCTTGCAGTCTTTTTCAAAGGAAAGAATGCCGGTATGGTCCAAAATTCCTTTTTGCGTAGATGCTGCCGATCCCTCGGATATTTTGTTTTTGAAAAAGACGGCCAAGGTGATCGGCAATCTGGTGTACCAGGTAAATGACAGCCAGCGCGCCATGCTGCACGTTGCCGCGGTTTTTGCCAATAATTTTACCAACCACTGCTTTGCCATCGCTGAAAAATTGCTCGACGAACACGACCTGCCTTTCGAGATGCTGCACCCGCTGATGGAGGAAACCTTGCAAAAAGCGATTGCCGATTCGCCTGCGCGTATGCAAACCGGCCCGGCTTTGCGCGGCGATACCGATACCATGCAGCGGCATCTTGCATTACTTGCCCGGCATCCGCAATGGCAATCCTTGTATCGGAAGATGTCGGAAGACATTCGAAGTGAGATCGAACCCACAACCGGAGCGGACGAATAGGGCGTTTATATGACTGGACAGGCAGAAATATGTCGGCAGGACCCGAGCGTGCTGCTTTCACAAATCAAAACATTATTTTTACAAAGAGGTGGCCGGCGAATCAATTATTGGATTGTTGCGCAGTTCTGTTGATTATTACTTGAATGTATTATTTGTTCAAAATAAATATCCGAGCCTTCTTTTTGTTGCCTAATTTTGTTCCGGGTACACACCTGCGAGAAACCACTCTTTCCAATCAAATCATTCCTCAGGGCTACTCCCGCCCGTTTACCCTTGCTAACACCCGAACCGGCGGATGCTCCCGGTTTTATATTTATGTCGAACGCCCGACTGAGTGCCATTGGCATGTATGTGCCCGAACGAATCGTCGATAACCATTATTACGAAAGTTTCATCGAGACAACCGACGAATGGATCGTTTCGAGAACCGGCATTAAAACCCGCCGTTTTGCTGCCCCCGACCAGTTTACCAGCGACCTGTGTGTGCGCGCCGTACAAGATCTGGCGGCGCATTACGAGGGCACGATCGACGACGTGGATATGATCCTTGTCGCTACGGTTTCGCCCGATCAACCCATGCCCAGCATGGCTTGCGTGTTGCAATACAAACTTGGACTGAAAAAAGCGGGAGCGCTCGACATTTATGCCGCCTGTGCAGGCTTTGTGTACGGCATTACGCTGGCAAAGGGCCTGATTGCCGCCGGTACGCACCGCAAAGTGCTGGTGCTGGGCGCCGAAACCCTGACCAGAATGACCGATTACACCGACCGCACGTCGTGTATGTTGTTTGGCGATGGCGCCGGCGCTGTTTTGATCGAAGCCGATCCGGTCGGCAACGTTGGGCACTGTATCACCGGCGCCAGCGGAGACGGCGGTATCGATCTGTATATCTCGGGGCTCGCCGATACCATCGACGGGCAGCCCATCAATAAGAGTAGAAAAATTGTACAAAACGGCCGTAAAGTATTCAAATGGGCCGTAAACACCGTCGCTGCCAACATGCCAGGCCTGGCTGCCGCCAACGGACTCACGCTCGATCAGGTCGACTGGTTTGTGCCGCACAGCGCCAACATGCGCATCCTGGAAGCCATCAGCAACGAAACGGGTTTTCCGCTTTCCAAAACCCTCGAAAGCATCGCCGATTATGGCAATACTTCCTCGGCTTCTATCCCGCTGGCGCTTTGCGTCGCGGTGCGGGAGGGCAGGGTGAAAGCCGGCGACAAAATCATGCTCTTCGGTTTCGGCGGCGGTTTGGCGTACAGCGGGACGGTCGTGACCTGGGGATAATTGTATTATCTGCCAAACACCCTGGCCCAGCAGTTCAGAAGCGCCGCTTTTTCACGTTCCCAGTTCCATTCCAAACGCGCTGAGCGGCAGGCTGCGCGCAACTGTTCGTACCGTAAAGTATCGTCCTGCAAGCTTGCGACGGCGTCTGCCAGTATTTGGGCGTTCAGTTCGCTCAACAGCACTGCGACGGGGTATTGCTGTTGCCAAGCCCTGGCTTCCGGAAAGTCCATGGTAACCACCGGCACTTCCGCTTGCACGTAGTCGAAAAACTTGTTGGCAAGCGAGAAGTAATACGACAATCCCTTGTTTTCCAGCAGGTTGAGGCCCAGCCATGCGCCTGCGGTCAGGCTTTTCAGGTCGGCAGGTTTGACGAATCCCAGAAATTTTACCCGGCTTTGCACACCCAGCCTGGCAGCCAGCGCGCGCAATTCGTCGGAACAGTCGCCTTCGCCGGCCAGCCAAAGTTCAAGTTGTGGCAAATGGATAAGCGCTTCCATAGCTGTCTCTATGCCGCGCCCGGTATTGAGCGCGCCCTGGTAGAGCAGGTAGCGGGGGCTTTCGGGTGTGTGTGACGAAGCATTGTCCAGGGGTTGCGGCACATTGCGGACAACGGCGAACGGAATGCCGTATTTTTTGGTAAAAATGTCTGCCAGCGCAGGTCCGACCGTGTAAGCATGGCGGTAAAACGGCAAACAAAGACGGGCCACCAGCGCCCAGCATGTTTTTACCAATGGCCTGTGCACCACTTCCGGCACTTCTGTAAAGTATTCATGCGCATCGAATACCCGTTTTTTGCCCCGCAGCAGCGCAGCGGCGCAGCCCGCCGGGAGGGTGTCCAGATCGATCGAGCATACGGCGTCGCAGGGGATACGGAGCAAAAAAACAAGCAGCCGCAGATTGAATTCCGCGTAGAACAAAATGCCTTTGTTGAAGCGGCAGCGCAGCCGTATTTGCCTGAAATTCAGTTCGTCGAGCGGCCGCGAATGTGATAGCGAGCGCCCGACCAGGGTGACCTGATAGCCGTGTTCGGCCAGGGTGCTGCAAATGCGCTGCATCCGCTGGTCGTAACTGAGGTCGTTGGTTACCGTGAAGACGATTCTTTCAGACATCACAGATTTCAAATCCGCGCCGGAGCGAAACCAGCGGTTCGGGGCCTTTCGGGATAAATTCCTGGGCGACATACCCCTTGAAGCCGGTTTCGGCGATGGCGCGCATGATCGCAGGGTAAAACAGTTCCTGCGTCTCGTCGATTTCGTTGCGGCCGGGCACGCCTGCCGTATGGTAGTGCGCGAAGTAGACGTGGTGGTCGCGGATGGTCCGGATCACGTCGCCCTCGTTGATCTGCATGTGATAGATGTCGTAAAGCAATTTGAAATGGTCGGAACCCAGGCGCTTGCACAGTTCAACGCCCCAGGCCGATTTGTCGCACATGTAGTCTTTGTGATCCACTTTGGAATTGAACAATTCCATACAGATTACCACGCCGGAGCGTTCGGCCAGCGGCATGATTTTCTGTAGGCCTTTGATGCAGTTTTGCATGCCCGTTTCGTCGTCCATACCGTTGCGGTTGCCGCTGAAACAGATCAGGTTGCGATAGCCGGCTTTGGCCACCAGGGGGATCATTTCGGTGTAATTTTTGACCAGTTGATCGTGGTATTGCGGGTCGTTCCAGCCCTTGGTCAGGCCGATCTCGGCGCCGTTGCACATGGAGGAATCGAGCCCGTATTTTTTTAAAATATCCCATTCGCCCGGCCCGATCAGGTCGATCGCCCCGATGCCGAGTTGTTGCAGGTACTGGCAAAAGGTATCGAGCGGAATATCGCCGAAGCACCAGCGGCACACGGAATGCCGGATGTTGCCTTTCCATTTCAAGGATACGGAATCAGTCATATTGGTCAGTGATGAGACGGGCGATGCCGATAACACGGCCGCGCCGGCCAGCATGGATTTCAGTGCGTTTCTGCGAGTGGGCATGGCAGTAAAGTGGTGAACTGGTGAGTTGGTTAATTGGTGAATGGGTGATGGGGTTCCGTGAGAATATCGCGGATACTGCCGTACACCATCGGGTTGGAGGCCAGCCATTCGGCGCGGTCGACCCATCGGATTTCCTCGATATCCTCCTCGGTTTGGGGCGTCACGTTGCTGTCGGCTGACTGCATGTGGTACCACCAGGTTTTTTTCAGGATTCGTTCGCCTTTCTGGGTGTAGGTATGCCAGGTAAAGCCGGCAAACTCGCCCAGGGTAAGTTTTTTCAAACCGGTTTCTTCTTCCACTTCGCGCAGGGCCGCCTGTTCGGGCGTTTCACCCGGGTCGATTTTTCCTTTGGGCAAATCCCAGGAGCCGCGCCGGAAAAAGACCAGCAGTTTGCCTTCGGGGTTGGTCACGAGTCCGCCGGCCGCTTCCAGTATTTTAAAACAACTTTGGAAGTCTTCCCAGAGTCGGTCTGCCTGTTCGGCAAAAAGCGCGACCAGTTGCACCGTCTGGTTTTTGTCGAGCAGGTCGAGGTACTGTTTGATCGTCTTTCGTTTGCCCAGATAAGGGCCTACAAAGATGTCTTTGGAGGGGAAAAGACTGAGTTCTCCGATGCTTTCAGGGGTGCCGAGAAAAACGGGGCGGCCGTTGACGTAGATTTTATACCTTTGTGGGAGCATAAACGGGGTATTTTCCCGCCAAAAAACGAGTATTTTTTTGCTATTACCATAAAATTTTCTCCAAGTCGCCGCAATCGATCCATGTCACACGCCGCCGAGGTCGCCCGCCATCTACTCGAAATACGGGCAGTAAAACTGCAGCCTAACGACCCGTTTACCTGGGCATCCGGCATCCAGTCGCCCATTTATTGCGACAATCGTGTGGCACTTTCCTATCCGAAAGTGCGTACTTTTTTGAAAAAATGCCTGGCTGAAACGGCCGCCGAGTTCGGCCCCTTCGACGTCGTCGCGGGGGTGGCCACGGCCGGTATCGCCCACGGCGCGCTGCTGGCCGATGCTTTGGACAAACCCTTCGTCTACGTTCGTTCGAGCGCCAAAGACCACGGCCGCCGCAACCTGATCGAAGGCGAATTGCCCTCGCCCGGCGCCCGCGCCCTGGTGGTGGAAGACCTGATCAGCACCGGGGGTAGTTGCCTGAAAGCCGCCGAAGCCCTGCAGGAAGCAGGCTCCGAAGTAGTGGGCGTTTTGGCTATTTTTCAATACGGTTTTGCCAAAGCCGACCAGGCATTTGCGGAGAAAAACCTGATTTTCAAAACTTTGACCAATTATGAAACGCTGGTCCGCGAAGCCGCGGACACCGGCTACGTGAACCCCGACGATCTCGCCACGCTTCGGCAATGGCGCGAAAATCCCGAAGGTTGGGGCGCACTTTATGTCTGAAAAGACAGCAACGCTTTTTCGGTTGGAAACTGGCTTTCTGAACCGAAGAGTTCGTATGCTGTTGACCTGAAACCATGCAAAATTTAATCGAATGCAGCTGATTACGTCAGAATCCGAAACATTCCTCCGTCGCTATTTGAACAACGCAAGTCCAACCGGATTTGAAGCGTCGGGACAAAAACTTTGGCTGGAATACCTCGCTCCATATATCGACGACTGGAAACTCGATAATTATGGCACCGCCTACGCGATCATCAATCCGGGTCAAGACTACAAGGTCGTGATCGAAGGCCATGCCGACGAGATTTCCTGGTTTGTCAATTACATCACCGAAGATGGATTTATCCATGTGATCCGCAACGGCGGCAGCGACCATCAAATCGCGCCCTCCATGCGCGTATTCATCCATTTGCGGCAGGGTGGGAAAGTGGAAGGCGTGTTTGGCTGGCCGGCCATTCATACGCGCACCGACAAGGATGCCTCGCTCAGCCCTTCCCTCGACAATATCACGATCGACGTGGGCGCCAAAGACCGCGATGAAGTGCAAAAAATGGGTATCCACGTGGGCTGCGTCGTTACTTTTCAGGACGAATTCACGATCCTGAACGACCGCTACTACGTCGGTCGCGCCCTTGACAACCGGATGGGCGGTTTTTGCGTGGCCGAGGTCGCCCGACTGTTGAAGCAAAACAAGGTCAAACTGCCGTACACCCTGTACGTCGTCAATTCGGTGCAGGAAGAAGTGGGCCTGCGCGGCGCCGAAATGATCGCCGACACGATCCGCCCCAATGTCGCGATCGTCACCGACGTGACCCACGACACCCACACGCCGATGATCAACATGAAAAAACACGGCGACGTGCGCAGCGGCCACGGTCCTTCGGTGACCTACGCCCCGGCCGTGCAGCAACGTTTGCTCGATCTGATCATCGCCACGGCCCAGGAGAAAGACATCCCTTTCCAGCGGGAAGCCTCGTCGAGGGTTACCGGAACCGATACCGACGCGTTTGCCTATTCCGGCGGCGGCGTGCCTTCGGCGCTGATTTCCCTGCCCTTGCGCTACATGCACACCACGGTCGAAATGGCGCACAAAGACGACGTGGCCAACCTGATCCGCTTGATTTACGAGAGTTTGCAAAAAATTGAAAACGGACACGACTTCCGTTATTTCACGAGTATTTCATAACTATGCACGCTCCATGGAATACGCTGCCTGTCAAGTATCTATCGCCCCCCTGCGGGCCCATCCATCCGATAAAAGCGAGATGGTATCGCAGTTGCTTTTCGGTGAAACCGTAGAGGTGACCGATCACCGCGATTCGTGGCGGCACGTGGTGTGTGCATGGGACGGCTATTCCGGCTGGGTAGACGCCAAACAACTGAAACGCCTCACGCCCAACGAATACGACGATTATCGCGAACACCAGTCGATCAACCTCTCGCTGGTAGAGGGCCTGATGGCGGCCGATCATTTTGTTCCCCTGACTTTGGGCGCCGTATTGCCGCGTTTCGACGGGCTTCGCTGCCAGTTGGGCGACCAGTCGTACCAGTTTTCCGGTCCGGTGGTCACGCCGGGCCAGTTGCCGCCCAACGGCGAGTGGATCATCAAAGTAGCCCGCCGCTATCTGCAGGCGCCCTATCTCTGGGGTGGGCGTTCGCCTTTCGGGATCGATTGTTCGGGCTTGACCCAAATGGTGTACAAATTTGCGGGTATCCGCCTCCTGCGCGATGCCAATCAGCAGGTCACCCAGGGCCGTCCGGTCGATTTCGCCGAACAATGCCAGGCCGGCGATCTGGCTTTTTTCGACAATGGCAAAGGCGATATTTCCCACGTCGGGATTGTATTGCCCGGCTGCCATTTGTTGCACGCCTCGGGCCAGGTCCGGATCGACAAGTTCGACCACTTCGGTATTTTTAACCACGAAGCGGGCCGTTACACGCACCAGCTGCGCATCGTAAAACGCCTGCTCCCCGACGAAGCGCCCGATAACGACAAGGCCAACGCCACGCCCGAACAGACCGAAGAAATGGCCGGTCAGGGCGCTTTGTTGTTGTAACTGCTGCCGCGACCGCCATGCCCTCCTCTTCCTCCTCCCCGACCGGCCAGCCGACCCGGATCAAACTGGCCCGCTTGCGCGGACAACCCGAAATCTTCTATTCCATACAGGGCGAAGGCAAAAGCCTGGGCTGGCCTTCCATCTTTGTGCGCACCTCGCTGTGCAACCTGCATTGCGTGTGGTGCGACACGGATTACACCTGGAACTGGACCGGCACCCGCTTTGCGCACCAAAACGACGCGCGCCCCGGGTACCGAAAGTTTGACAAAAAAGAATGGATTGCCGAGTGCGAGATTGAAACGGTAGCCGGTCTGGTGGCCGCGTATCCCTGCCGGAACGTGATCCTGACCGGCGGCGAACCCATGTTGCAGCAGCCGGCGCTCGTGGCCCTGATGCTGGCCCTGCGGCAAAGGAATGCCTCCTATCGTTTCGAGGTGGAGACCAACGGAACGCTGATGCCCCTGCCCGAATTCGACGCGGCGATCGATCAGTACAACGTATCGCCCAAGCTGAACAACAGCGGCAACAGCCGCAAATTGCGGGAGCGCCCCGCGGTGTATCGTTTTTTTGCAGAAAACCCCAAGGCCAATTTCAAATTCGTGGTTGCCGACCCCGCCGACCTGCGGGAAGTGCTCGATCTCATCGGGCGCTATCCTATTCCGGCAGAAAAAATATGGCTGATGCCGGAGGGCAGTTCCCGCCCCCTGCTGGCCCGGCGCCGGAAGTGGCTGGTTGAAATTTGCAAGGCCTACGGGTTCCGGTATTCCGATCGTATGCACGTGCAAATTTGGGGGAGTAAGAAGGGGGTTTGAGGTTTCACTTTTCTTTGGGGTGTGTTAATTCCCTGTATCCGCTAAAAGCCATAAGTAATCCCAGAACGCATAAAATGATTGAAATAAAAGGTGTGGAGACTGTTCAGAATTCTGTGTCAGGTGAAAAAAGCAGGAACTTTTCACCAAATTTACACAGTCAATTATGAAAGGGAAAAAGAAAGAAGAATTTGATTACCAAAGTTTCGAGGAACAAGCCCTGAA
>JADZFP010000608.1 GCA_020849825.1 Saprospiraceae bacterium | reverse complement strand
TTTGGCGGGCATTTCTGGTTCATCAGCGCCATCGTACAATTTTACCTGGCCTGGCCCCTGTTGGTGTGGTTGCGTGCCCGCATCCCGGACGAACGCCTGTTTTTCGGATGTTGTCTGGCCGTATCGGTCGCCTGGTGGGGGCTGGTTTTTTTTCTTGAAAAAGGGCACTCGCGCGTCTGGAACAGCTTTTTTCTGCAGTTTTTATGGGAATTCGGGTTGGGTATGATTCTGGCCGCTCAGTACCGGCAAAGGGGCGAGGCGCGGGCTTTCTGGCGTTTCCCGCTCGGTCTGAACCTGCTGGCCGGCCTTGTATTTACGGGCTTCATGGTGCTGCTGGTGCTGAAAATGGGGCCGGTAGGGCGGATTTTCAACGATATACCTGCGCTGATCGGATACACGGCGTTTTGTATCGTCGTTTTTCAAATCGGGGCAAAATACCTGCCTCCGCTCCGGCAGTTCTTCGAATGGGTAGGCGGCATATCCTATTCCCTGTACCTGATCCACGTGCTGGCGCTCGGCTTTTACCTGCTGGCGCTGGATGCAGGCGGTTTGAAGATCAATCCCGTTACCTTGCTGCCCTATCCTCTGCTGGCGCTGGCGGCAGCCTGGTTGTTCGAGCAGGGAAGCAGTCGCCTGATCGGGCTTTTTTCTAATAAAAACGACAACCAACCGCGTCCCGGCGCCCAAACCGACGCTGCCGACCCAACCCGAACGACATGAAACGCTGGCTGATTCTTTCCCTTTTGCTCAACGCTGTGCTGCTGGTCGGCATACTGGCCGGTATCCGGCGGGGCGGCGGCTGGCGCTATCTGTTCAAGCGCCTGCAATACGGCGAATCGGGCCTGTACGCCAACCGGCAGGACCAACTGGCCCGGCTGCCCGAACAGCCCGGCGCCATCGTATTCGTAGGCGACAGCCAGATCGAGCAGGGCGAATGGCACGAATGGCTGGGCGATCAGCCGCCCGTGCTCAACCGGGGCATTACCGGCGACGGGGCGGAAGGCGTTTTGGCCCGGCTCGATACCGATGTTTTGCGGCAAAAACCTTCAAAAATTGTGCTTTGCGTGGGCGTCAATGATCTGTTTTTTGGAAAAAAGCCCGACGAAGTCGCCGCGCTATATCGCCGCCTGGTACAAGGGCTGCGCCAGGGCGCCCCGCAGGCCGATCTCTTGCTGGTGAGCGTGTTGCCGGTCAATAACCAGGTCCGCAATACCGGCCTCGACAATGCGCAGGTGCGCGAACTGAACGCCGCCATCCGGCAGATTGCGGGAGAATGGGCGGTGTCGTACCTCGACCTCTACGGCCCGCTTGCCGATGCCGATGGGCGACTGGCGGCCAAATTTACGGCCGACGGGGTGCATTTAAATGGTTTGGGATATGGCGTCTGGAAGCATAATTTGGCGTCATATTTTAACAAATAACCGGATCATCTATTCATGCGAATCCTGTCTGCACTTTGTTTGACCGCTTACATCAGCGCAATGTTTGTTGGCCC
The DNA here is from genome assembly GCA_020849825.1 of Saprospiraceae bacterium. Taxonomy (GTDB): domain Bacteria; phylum Bacteroidota; class Bacteroidia; order Chitinophagales; family Saprospiraceae; genus M3007. The sequence goes on along the minus strand of JADZFP010000608.1, from coordinate 4,642 downwards.
GCTTGCCGCTCAAAAAGTGGAGCGCAGGCTGTTTTATACCCTGACGCCCAAGGGTGAGCAGCCTTCTTTTCTCGAATTCGGCCAAATGGTTGCTTTCGATGCCTATCCGATCAATTTCTTTTACATCGAAGAACCGGGTGGATACCGGGTTTTTCTGAACGGACGGGAAAAAGGGTTTTATCCCAAACACAAAAATTACATATACCCGGCGGTCGACGGAGCGGGCAACTGGATGATGTATGTCAAAAAAGACGGGAAAGACTGGGTGGAATTCAACGACAAACGGTACGGGCCGTTTGAACGCCTGAATGCGGCCGATCTGCGAAACGGCCATGTAGTGATCAAGTATAAAGACCCTCAATCCGGCATTAATTTCGTGGACATCGACAGCGTGAACGTGTGGCGCTCCTCACCGGGACAGTCCGAGTCTGTCTTCGTTCGGGTCGATGAGGCCGGTAATATCATTCGGGAGATAGGGGATGAATTTATTTTGGGCTCTTCAACGATCTATTTCAATGATTCGTTGATGTGTAACGGCTGTGGCATCGGGTACAATCGCGCGGTAGGCAAGCATTCTTTTGTATTGTACCAACATCGAAAAGACAAGGCGCACTGGTATTTCTTGCACGACGGTCGAAAGAACGATTGGATCGATGGCTACTGGGTCCCGCAGATCGATGCCTACGACAATTTTATCCTGCCGCATGAGAAAGATGGAAAGGCGTATGTGATGGTCAACGAGCAGCGTTTCGGCCCGATCAAGAGTATGCGTACCGTGCACTCCTCAACCGGACCGTTCGGCGTGGTCATGGAATACCATGCGATGGAAGACAGCGGCCGCAAGCGGCGCCTGTACCTGAACGGCAAGGTTTCGGGCCCGTATGACTCGCTGGAAGTATTTCCCGGCGCCGACACGTACTACTACGAGGCTGCCGGAAAACGTTTTTTGGCGAAAGACGAACAGGTGTTGGTTGAACTGCTCCAAGGCGTGACGGTCTATTCCGTACAAGGCGCCGGCAATCATTCCGTGATAGCGTTGAGCGATGGCAGTGTGTACCGCGACGGTGTTTTTCACCGCAAATACGCCGCGGTGGAAAACGCGGGCGTATTTGAAACGGGGCGGTACTACATCGTTTTTCGCGACGAGCAAGACCGGGTGGTTGTCGAACTGGACGGCCGACAAACCGTTTGTGGCGCCATGCCGCCCCACAGTTTTGCGCGCTATGGCGGCGGTATTGTGTTCAGCGCCGATCAAGGCCATTTTTTAAAATACGCGACAGGTACACCGTTTTGCTACATCGACGGCAAGCGGTATGAGTGCCCGGGCGACAAGGTGAGATTTTACTACCTGCGCGCCGAAAATACTTTTGCCTGCTTGTCTGTCGAAGGCAACCAATACTACTGGAACGCCGTAAAACTCGATTAATCCACGCATCCCGACCCAACCGATGGTATTCAACTCGATCACCTTTCTCGTTTTTTCGCTGGTCTTTTTTCCGCTCTATTTTGCGCTGAAGGGCCGGCCGCGGCTGTGGTGGATTCTGGGTATGAGTTACCTGTTTTACGGGTGGTGGGACTGGCGTTTTTTGAGTCTGATCGCGCTGTCGACGGTGATGGATTTTTATTTCGGGGCGGTGATCGGGCGCACCGACGATGCGCGGCGGCGGCGGCAGTTTCTGGCGTTCAGCATGGTGATGAACCTGGGTTTTCTGGGCGTATTCAAATACCTCAACTTTTTTATCGACTCTTTCGCCGCGCTGCTGCACGGGTTCGGGCTGAGCGTGTCGATGAGTTCGCTGGAAATCATCCTGCCCGTGGGCATTTCGTTCTACACGTTCCAAAGCATGTCGTACACCATCGACGTGTACCGCCGGGAGATACCTGTGGAGCGGAATTTGTTAAAATTCGCCGCATTTATTGCCCTTTTTCCCCAACTGGTGGCCGGCCCGATCATCCGCGCACGAGACCTCCTGTATCAGATGGAGGAAGACAAACGTTTCGACTGGACGCGCCTGTACTCCGGTCTGGGGCGTATCCTCTGGGGTTTTTTCAAAAAAGTAGCCGTTGCCGATTCGCTGGCGCCCTTTGTCGATCAGGTATTCAACGCCCCGGAGACCTTCGGTTCGGCGCATTTGCTGATCGGGGTGGTGTTTTATTCTTTTCAGATTTACTGCGACTTTTCGGGCTATTCCGACATCGCCATCGGACTGGCGCGCATCATGGGTTATCATTTTCCTGAAAATTTCAACACGCCCTATTTCTCGCGCAGTTTTTCGGAATTCTGGTCGCGCTGGCACATCTCTCTGTCGTCGTGGCTGCGCGACTACCTCTACATCCCGCTGGGCGGCAACCGGCACGGCAAATGGAATACCTACCGCAACAACATGCTCACCATGCTGCTCGGCGGCCTGTGGCACGGCGCCAACCTGGCGTGTGTATTCTGGGGTGTTCTGCACGGCTTGTACCTGATCGCGCAGCGGGCCGTATCGCCCGTGTGGCGCGGCATTGTACACACATTCCGCCTGCCGCGCTGGTTCGATGCGGCGGTCTGCATGGCCGCGGTGTATGCTTTTACCTTGCTGGCCTGGGTGTATTTCCGCAGCGGCAGTATCGGACTGGCCGGGGGCGATAGTTTCGGAACGGCCAATCAGGTGCTTCGGGGTATTTTCAGCGGCGAAGGCTTGTCGTGGGGAGCGGTAATCAACAAGTTTCAGGCGCTGAAAGGGCTTTTGTTGATCGCCATTCTGCTCACGGTGGAAGCGAGCAATTTCCGCTGGCGGTGGAATGCGGCGCAGGTCGGGCAGCCGGTGTTTCGGTTGGCGGCTTTTGCCGTGTTGCTCTGGATGATCGCTTTTTTCGGCACTTTCGGGGGCAGCGCCTTTATTTATTTTCAATTTTAAAGCCCTATGAGACACGCGTTCTGGTTCCTTGCTTTTATGCTGCTGCTGCTGGCCGGCGACCGCCTCGGCGGCCGGGTGATGCAGCGCCAAACCGACGCCAGCCAGTTTCGTTATTCCCGCCTGTACAATGGCAGGGGGGAGGCGGATATCGTGTTGTTGGGCAATTCGCGCGGACTGACGTTTTACCAGCCTGCCATTGAAGGAATGACCGGCCTGCGCAGCATCAATCTGAGTTACAACGGATTACCGATGGACCTGGCCGGAGTGCTGCTGCAAGACTATCTCGACCGTTACCCCGCGCCGCAGAAACTTTTGATCGACATTACCCTCTGCGACCGTGACAACCGCCAGTTGACCGCCGGTTTTTTGCCCTATGCCCCTCAGTCGCAGCGCCTCGACCTACTCATTCACCACGCCGATACGGCCGCCTGGTACGGCGCCCGGGTGTCGGCCCTGTTCCGCTTCAACAATGAGGTATTCCAGCGCGCCCTTTACTACCGCCAACGCAGCGATGCCGACTGGCTGCTCGACCGGGTTATTGCACCCGAACTGGCTGCTGCCGCAGCGCAAAACCGGTATGAAATAGAAGTCGAGGAAAAACGCATCCGGGCGCTCGCCGAAACCGTGGCCGCGGCCCATGCCAAAGGCGTGCAGGTGGAACTGGTGATCGGACCCTATTTCCCCGGTTTTCAGATCATCGGCCTCGATGCCTTGAAAAACGCCGCCGGGCAGGCCACCGGGCTGCCGGTGCGCGATTACCGGGCGGCGCTCAACGATCCCGCCCTGTTTGGCGATTTTATGCACCCGAATAAAAACGGGGCGATTGCTTACCTCGAATTGTTGCAAAAAGACCGGGTGCTGCCGCCCCCTCAGTCGGAAGCCAATTGATAAATAGCCGGCAGATTGCGCCCCAGGCCCTCGTAATCGAGCCCGTAGCCCACCACGAATTTGTTTTCAATGCTGAACCCCAGATGGTCGATCGGCACCTGGTATTCGGCGGCATCGGGTTTGTGCAACAGGGCGACGACGCTGACCGAAGCGGGGTGTTCCAGCCGGAGTTGGTCCATGAAATAATGCAGGGTGCGCCCCGTGTCCACAATGTCTTCCACGATGACGATCGGCCGGCCGGCCAGTTCCAGTTCCAGTCCGATGACCGATTGCACCTGTCCGGTCGATTGTGTGCCGCTGTACGAACGGAGTTTGACGAAAGCGATCTCGCAATCGCCGCTGAAATGCCGGATGAGGTCGGATGCAAACATAAATGCGCCGCTCAGGATGCTGATGAACAAGGGCGTCTGGCCGGCGTATTGGGCCGACAAAACGGCGCCCAGTTCGCATACACGGGTTTGAATGGCGTCTTCGGAGAGGTAGGGGGCAAATTCGAGGTCGTGGAGCCTGATTCGTGCGTTCATGCGACAAAGATGATGCGGTTTTGAAGAAGTGTGAAGGGGCCGGGCGTTTTTTGAGACAGGTGTTTTTTGAGACAGGATTTACAAGATTTTCAGGATTGAACCTAATAACCCAAACACTACATCCTGTAAATCTTGTAAATCCTGTCTAATAACACACCTGTCTAACAAAACACTTGTCTAACAAAACACCTGTCTTCTCCCCGCATCGAAATTGCCCAAAACACCGCATCTTCGGCGCACAAATTCAATCTCCATGTTGCTTTCCTGTCTACAACCCGGGCGAATGGAAGCCGGCTGCGACGAAGCCGGGCGGGGCTGCCTGGCCGGACC